>JAOAEV010000057.1 GCA_026416585.1 Chlorobiota bacterium
AGATGTGTATAAGAGACAGGTTCCTATCCCAGTGATCAGCGTTGGCAATATTACAACGGGTGGAACAAGTAAAACGCCAATGGTCATTGCACTGGCAGAAATGTTAGATGCATGGGGACTGCGAGTTGCGATCGTCAGTCGTGGATACAAACGCCGCCGTGGTACAGCAGTACAGGTTGTTTCCGATGGTCGTGGCTATCGCGCTCCAGTCGAAGTCAGTGGGGATGAGCCGAGTCTTTTAGCTGAGCGGCTTCCGAGAGCTGTCGTCATTGTTGCAAAGCGTCGGTACAACGGTGCAGTCCTGGCACACAAGCAGTTCGGCGCCGATGTAATTCTTCTCGACGACGGATTCCAGCATCGTAGCCTGTACCGACAGATTGATGTTGTCATGGTAGACCGTGCAACACTCGATCGGTACAATGCACTCCTGCCAGCAGGAACGCTTCGCGAACCACTAGCGAGTTTGCGGCGTGCTCATGTGCTCTGTGCCATTGGTGTGGACCGCTCACATGTAAATGCAAGGGCTGCGTGTGGTACAGTAGTCATCGGTGCCCGCAGCCGTATTTCACAATGGCGTACACTCGACGGTGAGCAGAGTGAACCGCCATCCGGCTCAGTGGTGGTAGTGTGTGCGGTTGCACGTCCGGAACGGTTTCCGCAGATGCTCGAGGAGGAGTTTACCGATCTTCATGTTGTGCAGTTTCTGTCGTGGCGTGATCATCATTGGTTCACTGAGCAGGACGTTCGACGAATTATCACAGTTGCGCAACCGGTTCGCCGTATCGTTACCACCGAAAAAGATGCTGTCAAGCTCAGTCGCTTTGCGGAACAATTCAAACAAAACGGCTGCGTCGTGTACATTGCATGCTTATCGTTAGAGATTCCCAACGCTGAGCATCGAATGCTCGAGAGCTTGCTGTGGAACTTACGAAACACACGCTGATGAAAATAGCAGTATCGAAAGGAAATGGTTCGCCGAAATATCAGCTTTACGCTGATTGGCTCAGCAGAATCGAGCCATCGGTCGAGGTTGTGGATCTATCCAGCGAGGGGTACAACGTGAAGCGTGCGCAGGAATTGCTTCAAGAATGTGTGGGTATTGTTTTCACAGGTGGCGCTGATCTCGATCCAGTACTTTACGGAGCCGAGGAGTATCGTTCTCTCTGCGGTGTGATCGAACGGGATCGGGATGATTTTGAGCTTGCATTGTTCGAACATGCACGCCGGCGCTCGATGCCAATACTGGGTATCTGTCGAGGTTTGCAACTGATCAACGTTGCTTGTGGTGGCAGTCTTATTGCCGACATTCCGAGCCAAATCACTTCAGCGATTCACCATGAGAAAATGGGTAAGCACGATAGTGAACATGCTGTCGAGATAGAAGGAGGAACAGTGCTGAGTAAAATCTTACGTACCTGGGATGGAATGGTCAACAGTGCTCACCATCAAGCGGTGGAGCGACTTGGAGAAGGATTAACCAGCGCGGCCCGCTCCGAGGATGGTATCGTCGAAGCGATTACCTGGCAACATCCCGACACCACCGGTTTTATGGTCGCTGTTCAGTGGCATCCCGAGCGAATGCGTGAGCGGGACGTTTCACCACTGGCACGTAAGCTGGGCGAGCATTTTGTTTTCGAGTGTCAAAGCTATGCATTGCTCATGCATGGTCGCTCGTACGATCGCGAGCAGTTTATGGCGCCACCAGAGGGTCCCTCTGATGCCGGGTACTGAATCTTGGACGCAGTGGATCCGTTCACTGTGGAGCAGCACACCGGTTCCACTCAGAGATATTACACCCCTTGCACGAGTGCAAGTGATGTTTGCTGCTGCGATGGTTGCAGCACTCCTTGATGTTGCAGCGGCAGGAATCGGGTGGTTCAGTCCTGTTCTACGGCAGCAGTACGCAGAGATCAATGCACGCGCCGCCGAGCGCTTGGGTTACACAGCACAGCCTGTCGAGTTCTCTCCACTTGGGATATTTGCTTCCTCGCTGTTTGGCGGAGCAGTAGGTGCGATGCTTTTGTGGGGACTATCTGGGATAGTAGTGATACGTGGTGTTGCTCGTATGCCTACTGAGCTGGGAAACATTGCTGCTGCAGCTGTTGTTCCGTTGCCGCTTGTCAGCACCATCAGTGTAGTAGTCTCGCTTCTTCAGGCGTTAGTTGGCTCGGTGCGTGTTACACCATCGCTTAGTCTGCTTTTTGACCCTACCGCGACTGATCTGCGGTTGTTTGCTATTGTATCGCGAATTGATTTGGGCTCTGCCGTACATGCCATAGCGATGGTGCGGCTGCTCCTGCCACATATTCAGTGGAACCGGATCGCCCTGCTTTCATTTGCTGCGTTTGTGGTACGCAGCGCGATAGTTGCTGGTGGTATCGTGCTGATTGCGCGAGTTAGCAGTTTATAGCCGTCGCAGTCGTGCGATGAAGAATCCATCAGTGCCATGCTGGTGTGGCATCAGGCGAAGCTGCCACTGGTGGTCATCTGCTGCAAGCGGTATGTTCTGCTGGGCCAGCACTGGTGCGACAGGGTCAGGCACAAACTTATTGCTACTATTAAGAAAGCGTTCGATGACACGTTCGTTTTCTTCGTGCAACAGCGAACAAGTAGCATAGAGCAGTATCCCGCCTGACCGTACAAACGGAGCATATGTTTCGAGAATGCGCAGCTGTTTGGTTACCAGCCGTTCTACTCGATGTGGATGCAACCGCCATTTGATTTCCGGTGCACGTCGGACAGTGCCGAGTCCACTGCATGGGACGTCGAGAAGTACGGCATCAAAAGAACTGTGAAGGCGGCGTTGCTCGCTAAGTGCAAGACGCGGGATTGGAGAGACACGAATGGAGCGCAAACGATGCCGCACCAAGCGACGCCGCAAAAGCGTCAAGCGTTCTGGTGCGATATCGGATGCGATAATCTCGCCGCGATCGCGCTGCATAGCTGCCAGATGAAGTGCCTTGCCGCCTGCTCCAGCACACGCATCAAGTATGCGCCACCGCTCGTGAGGGGATAGCGCAAAGGCAACAAGCTGACTACCTTCATCTTGTACCTCGATGATACCGCGACGGTACAGCACGTGGTCGAGTAGCTGAACGCGATGGTCAACGATGATTCCGTCCGGTGAAAACTGTGTGGGGCGCACGCTGAGACCCTCATTCGCAAAAGCCGTGATAACGCTCTGGCGCGATTGATTTAATGATGCGACACGCAACACCAGTGGGGCAGGTTCGATCAGTGCTCGACCAAGCGAGCGAATCTCAGAACGCTCCATCCCTGCATCTTCAAAATGCGCGACGATCCATTCTGGTAAACACGCAGCATACGCTGTTGTTGTTGTCGTATCAATTCGGTCAAGATCGTGCAGTAGTTCAGTAGCCCGGTGATGCCAATTGTCCGGGAGAGGCTGACCAGTCGAGTCTCGATATATTGTGGCAAGTGTTTCGATTAAATCAGTTGCCGCGTGCGCTGCTGCATTGAGAAGCGATGTTCCATCGAAGCCAGTCCATAGTGGTGCGACGGTCGAGATCGCAGCAATCAAAGCAGCAACCGATGATGGCGGCATCGGATTCCCGCTGGACGCAACAAGCGATTCGAACACACGAATGGCTGTATTCCGAGTCCGGAGTGTTGCGAACACAATCTCCGAGAGTGCACGCCGTTCTTTTGCGCCGAGATATTTATGTGTACGAGCGTAGTGGCTCGTCAGTGTATCGGCCGGTGTTGCGCGCGAGCGTTCAATCCACTCGAGCAGTTCGGTGCAGTGTCCGAGCAACGATCGCGGGTTCATCGCTAGTGAAGTATGCGGTAATTTTGCCTGGCATGACGATAGAATACCCTTGACGATACTTTCAGCAGAAAATTTGCATAAGGCGTATTCGCTCCGTTCAACCAATGATACGGTTGTGCTGCGTGGAATCTCGCTCACAGTCGAACAGGGCGAATATGTTGCGCTCGTGGGTCCGTCAGGAGCGGGAAAAAGCACACTGTTGCACATCCTTGGAGCGCTCGATATGCCCGATAGTGGCGACGTCTATTACTATCTCGATGGGGAAAATCAATCGATGCGGCTTTCGACACTCAACGAATCAGGACGTTTATGGATACGATCGTACGGTATTGGGTTCGTGTTTCAGTTTCATCATTTGCTTCCAGAATTTTCTGCATTGGAGAACGTTATGCTTCCGCTGCTGTTGCGGGGTGAATCGCGCAGCCGCGCTCGGGAAAATGCGCAACGGATGCTCGATGCAGTCGGCCTCTCGCATCGGTTTGACCATCAGCCGATGGAACTGTCAGGCGGAGAGCAGCAGCGTGTTGCGATAGCGCGTGCCCTTGTGATTTTGCCACGTATTCTGCTTGCTGATGAGCCGACGGGTAATCTTGATTCAGTAAATACAGCACAGGTGCTGGATTTGATTGCTTCATTGCGTCGTCAGTACAGCCTGACAGTGGTTGTTGCGACTCACAGCTCCGACGTAGCGCAGCGTGCCAATCGTATTGTCATGCTCCGTGATGGTCGCATTGCCTCAGGATGAGCATAGTGAAATCTGCAATCGTTAGCTGTATAGTTATTGTGTATGGTTTTGCATTGATGGCGGTCGGCATCACGATAGCCGTTACGGGGCAGCACTATGCTCCAATTGTAATGCTTGGCGGCATCGGTGGTGGAATCCTCGTTATGATATTGGGTGCGATGTGGCGCAGACGAATTCTCTGGAGCAGAGCTGCTTTAGCAACTGCAGTAGGCATTTTCTCACTCAGCTTTGTTTGGCGTGCTATCGAAGCTTGGCTTCATCAGTCCACTGGAAGCGGTCTGCTGCTATTGGTTCTGGCAGTAGTTTCGATACCGATTTTTATTCTTCTTGTTCGTCATAGAAACCAATGAAGCATCATTCGAGCATTTGTTACGGTACGACAGTAATTGCGGTTTTGCGCGATGGGAAAGCATGCATCGGCAGCGATGGTCAAGTATCGCTTGATGCAACGATCGTCAAAAGCGGTGCGCGAAAAGTCCGACGGCTGTACAACGACACTGTGCTTGCAGGTTTTGCTGGTGCGACAGCAGATGCGTTTACGCTGCTGGAACGCTTCGACGAACAGCTTGGTGCTCACCGTGGCAATCTTGCCCGCAGTGCGGTCGAGCTCGCGAAAGCATGGCGCACGGACCGATTCCTGAGACGGTTAGAGGCAATGCTCGTTGCGGCAAACAAAACAGAAATCGTGCTCATTAGTGGCAATGGCGATGTCATTGTACCCGACGACAACATCGCAGCGGTTGGCTCTGGTGGCAACTATGCCCTTGCTGCAGCGCGTGTTTTGATGCGTCATACCAACATGAACGCACGTCAAATCGTCGAGGAATCCCTCCGTGTTGCATCGGAAATTTGTGTATTTACCAACGATCGCTTCACGATCGAAGAATTGCCATGACAACAATACAACCGTCTATTCTCACCCCCCGACAGATCGTCGCTGAGTTAGACAAGTACATCATCGGTCAGCACGAAGCCAAACGAGCACTCGCGATCGCACTCCGCAATCGGTGGCGGCGTCGGCGAGTCGAGGGTGCATTGCGCGATGAGATCATGCCGAACAACATCATCTTGATTGGTCCAACGGGTGTTGGTAAGACCGAATTGGCTCGACGTCTGGCGCGATTGGCCGGTGCACCATTTGTCAAAGTCGAAGCGACGAAATTCACCGAGGTTGGATACGTTGGTCGAGATGTCGAAAGCATGATCCGCGATCTGGCAGAAACGGCAGTAGCACTGGTGCGTCAGGAAAAAACAGAGGAGAAACGACGTGATGCTGCAACTGCAGCAGAGGAACGTTTGCTCGATATCCTGGTGCCGACACCCCGTAGTGGGGTCTCCTTCGACTTAGGTTCGGCGGCAGAGCTCGAGCGATATACCGAACACCGTGCGCAAATGCGCTATCGGCTCAGTACTGGTGAACTCGATGATACTATGATCGAAATCGAGCAGTCTGTGCCACAGATGCCTATGCTACAAGTGATGGGTCCAGTAGGACTTGACGATCTTGGCATCAACGTGCAAGACATGCTTGGGCGTTTTCTACCGAAAACGACAAAACGTCGCAAAGTCACCGTTGCACAAGCACGAACGCTGTTTCAGCAAGAAGAAGCTGAAAAGCTGATTGATATGGATGCCGTCGTTCGTGATGCGCTCACCAGAGCAGAGACGATGGGAATTGTTTTCATTGACGAAATAGATAAGATCGCTGTACGCGGGCAGTCGAGTGGACCAGATGTTTCGCGCGAGGGTGTCCAGCGTGACTTACTCCCGATCGTCGAAGGATCGACAGTAAACACCAAATACGGTCCGCTGCGGACAGACCATGTGCTGTTTATTGCCTCCGGTGCATTTCACATCAGCAAGCCATCGGACTTGATTCCTGAATTGCAGGGGAGATTCCCGATTCGTGTCGAGCTGCACTCGCTCACGGAGCAAGATTTTGTGCAGATCCTGACATTGCCCGAAAACGCGCTGATCAAACAGTATCGCGCACTTCTTGAGACCGAAAGCATCTCTTTGGAATTCACCAATGATGCCATCGAGGAAATTGCAGCCATTGCAGCGCAGGTCAACGAAACAGTATCCAACATCGGTGCGCGGCGCTTGCATACGATTCTGACTGCGCTGCTCGACGATGTGCTCTTCGACGCACCGGACGCGACGACCGACAGCCATATCGTGGTGGATGCATCGTATGTTCGTGCGCGACTCGAGCAGCTCGCCCATGATGTGGATCTAAGCAGGTATATGCTCTGATGCTCAGCATTCGTTATACAGCCTGGCACGACGGTGCAGCGACTGCTGAAGAACAGCTCGAGCGGTTGCTGAAACTATTTCGCGTTGTACTGCTCAAAGCCGATATGGACGTTACCGAGGCGCTTGAGCTGATTGAACTGCTCGACGAGCGCTATGGCGTACTCGGCTCCATGAGCATGGAGGATTACATCGCATTGCTCCGTGCTGAGGGATTGCTCGAAGAACGTGACGGACAACTCCGACCAACCGCAAAAACAGAACGCTTATTGCGAACTGACGCTCTCGACGAAATCTTTCGCACCCTCAAAAAAGGCGAGCTCGGGAATCATGACATCCCACACAATGGTGAGGGTAGCGAGCCTCTTCCAGAAACACGACGCTTCATGTTTGGTGACCCCATAAACTTGATCGATCCAACCGAAACGCTGCAAAACGCATTGATCCGCGACTACACGCTTGATCAATTTTCCCTCCATGAAGACGACATCAGCGTTCACGAGACCGAACATGCAACGAGTTGTGCAGCCGTACTGGCGATAGACATCTCGCATTCGATGGTGCTCTATGGTGAGGACCGCATCACTCCTGCAAAATGCGTCGCACTGGCACTGGTGGAGCTTATCACCACCAAGTATCCTACTGACCAATTAGATGTGATCATTTTCGGTGACGAAGCGCAACGTATCGAGCGGGGGTTGATTCCATACATCAGTGTCGGACCGTTTCACACCAATACTCGTGATGCGCTTCGCTTAGCACGTCAGCTTCTGCGACGGATGCGCGGTGCCAACAAACAAATTTTGCTCATCACTGATGGTAAACCATCGGCGATTTTCGATGATGCAGGACGACTCTACAAAAACCCATTCGGACTCGACCCGCGAATAGTCAACAAAACACTCGACGAAGCCGTAGCGTGTCGGCGCGATGGTATCACGATTAGCACCTTCATGATCGCACGCGATCAGTACTTGCGGGGATTTGTCGAAGAGCTCACGCGTGCCAATCGGGGGCGAGCATTCTACAGCGAACTTGACCAGCTTGGGAAAATGCTGATAGTGGACTACGTCCGCAATCGCCGTATGTACCGTTGAGAGTACTGTATTTTGGCGTCATGTTCGTAAAAGTGTCGAGCAGAGAATGACACCACTTCTTCGTGTCGAGCATCTTGTAACCGAGTTCCGCACTGAAGACCGCATCGTTCGTGCTGTCGATGATGTTTCATTTGTTATACCGCGTGGAAAAACAGTTGGTATTGTGGGCGAATCTGGATCGGGAAAATCTGTAACTGCTCTTTCGATTATGCGATTGATACCGACACCGCCTGGTCGCATTGTGAGCGGTGCAGTGCTGTTTCGCGATGGTGACGGAACGGAGCAAGATCTGCTGTCGCTGTCAGAAGAACAAATGCGCTATTATCGCGGCAATAGAATCGGGATGATTTTTCAAGAGCCAATGACGTCGCTCAACCCGGTGTTTCGCTGTGGTGACCAGGTTGCTGAAGCGCTACGAATCCATGTAGGCATGGATACAGAGCAAGCACGCCAGCGCACGCTCGAACTATTCGAGGAAGTGCAGTTGCCACGCCCAGAGGTCATGCTCAACCAATATCCGCACCAGCTTTCCGGGGGTCAAAAGCAGCGGGTAATGATCGCCATGGCGATGGCATGTAATCCTGATCTACTTATTGCCGATGAGCCGACCACAGCCCTGGATGTGACAGTACAAGCGACAATACTTGACCTCATTAAGCGCCTGCAGCAAACGCACGGAATGAGTGTACTCTTTATCACGCACGATTTAGGCGTTGTTGCTGAAATAGCCGACGAGGTCGTGGTAATGTATCGCGGGCGCATTGTTGAGCAGGGAAGCGTTCTCGATGTATTTGCACGTCCGCAGCATCCGTACACAAAAGGGCTGCTGGCGTGCCGTCCGCGATTGGATGTCCGCTTGCGCGTACTCCCGACAGTCCACGATTTTATGGAAGAACAGCCTGATGGTACGATTGCGGAGCGAATCAGCGGGGATGTCGAGATGATTATTCGGGAGCGCGCCGAAACCGACGCTGACCGTTCAGAGCGCCGCCGACGCATCGAGCAAAGCGATGTGCTCTTGGAAGTAGAAGATCTGGCGGTGCATTTTCCGATTCGTACAGGCTTGTTCAGTCGTGTGTCCGGGTGGGTTAAGGCTGTCGATGGCGTCAGCTTCAGCGTTCGCCGTGGGGAAACCCTTGGGTTGGTTGGTGAATCAGGCTGTGGAAAGACAACCACCGGTCGAGCCGTCTTGCGTTTGATTGAGCCGACTGCCGGACGTGTTGTTTTTGACGGACACTCCGTGTTGTCGCTATCCAAATCGGAGCTGACATCGCTTCGACGACACATGCAAATCATTTTCCAGGATCCGTACTCATCGCTCAATCCACGGTTAACCGTCGGTAGTGCGATGATGGAGGTACTCAAAGTGCATGGTCGGTTTTCCAGCGACAGCGAGCGACGCGAATACATCGAAGAATTGCTCGTCAAGGTTGGATTGGAGCCGCATCATTACCATAATTATCCACACGAATTCAGCGGCGGCCAGCGTCAGCGCATCTGTATTGCTCGGGCATTGGCACTGGAGCCGAAGTTGCTCATTTGTGATGAATCAGTCTCAGCGCTTGATGTCAGTGTCCAGGCACAAGTGCTCAACTTACTTGTGCGGCTCCGCGACGAATTAGGGCTGACCTACATTTTCATCTCCCATGATCTGAGTGTGGTCAAATTCCTCAGCGACAGAATTGCAGTCATGCACGCTGGTAAAATCGTCGAAATTGGCGATGCAGACGAGCTCTATCGCCATCCGCGAGAGGAATACACACGCAAACTCATTAGTGCAATTCCCACCCCGACTGTGGAGACAATTCGTCACCGCTACCAAGCTGCATAAGCGATGATCGTTGTTGAACAGGTTCACAAAGCATTCGGTCCCAAGCAGGTGCTCCGCGGAGTTAGCTTGCAAATTCCAGAGGGGCAAACTACCTGCATTATTGGCAAATCCGGTTGCGGTAAAAGTGTGCTACTCAAAATTATTGTCGGTCTGCTGTTGCCGGATCAAGGAGCGGTGCGAATTGATGGTGTTCCAATTAGTGAGCTTGGACGTGAGCAGTTGTACCAAGTCCGGCGACGTATTGGGTATGTGTTCCAGGGTGCTGCACTGTTCGATTCGCTGACTGTGTGGGAAAATGTCGTTATCAGCTTGTACGAACATGGTGAGCGTCGCGTCGAGGTGCTTGACAGCGAAGTGCGTCGTGTCCTTGAAGCTGTCGGGCTCATTCCTTCCGTTGAGCAGGTCGGGACAGCAGCCTACGAACGAGAATATGCGCTTCTGTGTGCCAGAAAGCCTTCAGATCTGTCGGGTGGTATGCGAAAGCGTGTCGGGGTAGCGCGTGCCTTGGTTGGGAGCCCAGAATACATTCTCTACGATGAACCGTCAACTGGTCTTGACCCAGTCACCTCGGAACAGATTGATCACCTCATCAGAGATTTACAGCAGCGGTTGGGAGTAACAAGCGTTGTGATCACACACGATATGTTTTCAGTGTTCAATGTCGCTGATCGCGTTGTCATGCTCCATGATGGTGTTGTGTACTTCGAAGGCACCGTTGAGCAGCTTCGCGCATCGTCTGATCCTGTTGTGCAGGAGTTTATCGAACGATTTGTTGCACCGTATCAACAGGCGTAATATGTCGCTGCGGATTTACACAAAAACCGGAGATCGCGGTACAACAGCTCTTTTTGGTGGAGGTCGCGTTCCCAAGTACGACGTGCGCATCGAAACGTACGGTACTATTGATGAGCTCAATAGTACGATTGGTGTGGTGATCGCGCACGAACAGACGCCACAAGAGATTCGAATAGTGCTGATGGAGTTGAGCGCGTTCTTGCTTGTGCTTGGCAGTGATCTGGCGACTCCCGATCAACAGTCCTCACGTATGGTGGTGCCGCGAATCGAACCAAAACATGTGACATGGCTCGAGGAGTGGATTGATCGGTGGGATGAGAGTTTGCCGCCCTTGAAGAACTTTATCTTGCCTACCGGTAGCATGCCGAGTGCCCTACTGCATGTAGCACGGACGATTTGCCGGCGTGCTGAACGTCGAGCTGTCGAGCTTGCAGAACGCGAACACATTGGCGAGGCGATCATTCCATTTCTCAATCGGTGCTCGGACTTTTTGTTCGTCGCCGCACGAAAAACGAATGCCTTGCTTGGCAGCGAGGATGTCCTGTGGCGTACACCACATGCTCAGTGATCACGATACTGCTTGGGGGCGATGCCGTATATGCTCATTTTCTGGTAGAGACTTTCACGGCTGATTTTCAGGGCCGCTGCTGCTTTAGTGACATTGCCTTTGTGAATTTTGAGCTGAGTCACGATAGCTTCTTTTTCGGCTTGTGCCGCGGCGTCACGGAGTGTCGCCAGTGGTGACGGACCTGTCGAACGAGACGACGGAGGGCATTGAGTTACGCTCACCACGTCAGCTTCTTTGATAAACTCGCAATCGACTGCGATGGCATAGCATCGGCGAACAGTGCTGATGAGTTCACGGACATTGCCCTGCCACTTGAGAGAGCGTAGAAGTTCGAGTGCTCCAGGTGTGAATGCTTTCTCGGGTTGGTGATTTTCGCGACAGAGTCGGCACAATTCGGATTGTGCGATTAGTGGGATATCTTCCGGACGTTCGCGCAGTGGCGGCAACATTACTTCCACGTCGCGCAGCCTGTAGAAAAGTTGCTCCCGAAAGCTACCATTTTCGACCATTCTTGCCAGATCGCGGTCGGTCGCTGTGACGAATCGGATATCAACCTCTTCGTACTCCGTTGAGCCAACACGACAGAATCTTTTTTGCTCAACGGGTATCAGAAGACAAGCTTGCAGGTCTGGTAGGAGCTCGCCAATTTCATCCAAAAACAACGTGCCACGATGTGCAGTTGCAAAGTAGCCGCGTCGGTCCTGCAGTGCGCCGGTGAATGCACCACGTACGTGTCCGAACATTTCGCTTTGGAACAGCTCCCGAGCAATGTTGGGGATATCCACATGCACAAACGGACCCTTATTACGGGTACTGGTCGTGTGGATTGCTTTCGCAACAAGCCCTTTGCCGGTGCCTGTTTCACCAGAGATGAGGATGTTTAGATTCGTACGAGCATAGCGGAGAATATCTTCGGCGACGGCGAGCATTCGTGGGCTCTGCGTGATGATACCGTGTGAGGAAAGAAATTTGATCAACTGTTGCTCGTTTCTCGACAGTTTGTTGTTGGCGTATGCTGCAACCAGCTCTATGAGCCGATCAGTCGTCATCAACGATTTTTCATAGAAATTCTCTGCGCCCAGTTTAGTTGCTCGCACTGCAGTATCGAGCGATCCCTTCCCCGTTATCATGACGACTGGTAGCAAGGGGTAATGCTTTCGTGAGTACGCTAAAACGTCCATCCCTGACTGTTGCTCACCATTGAACTCGATATCGAGTAACACGAGGTTGAGCGTATCGTGGTGTGCATTAATTACAGCAGTTGCATCTTCGATCGTGTTAGCAAGAAGTACTCTCCACCCTTTCGCAGAGAGGCACTCCTTGACTGTTTCGCAATAGGGGATATGGTCATCAGCGATAAGAATTTTCATCGTTACCGATTGAGTGGTTCAACCACCGAAAAATAGCACGAAAATGTCTGCTACCGTACGTTTCGTATCGCGCATCCCAGGTGGCACGCAGTGCCGCAGTCGGTGTGTTATACTCGACGTAGTGTGAAATAGGACCGATAACCGTATATGCTTGATTGTGGATAAATGCTGAGCGAAGTGCGTCAGCGATGCGGCAGTGTGTGTCCGCGTTGATCCTAACAGGAAGCGTATCGAGTGTTTCATCAGATGTTGCAGTGTATGCACGGCGATACCGCTGTACTGTTCCATCGGGGAATAGTTGATAGCCGGTTAGCAATCCGAGTGAGTCATTCCAAACGCCCCAACGGATCACATGTCCCTGGGGAATTGTACAGGGAGGAGGTGTCGGTGCGCACGAACACAGAAAAACGGCAATGCTAAGCGTGCGCCACACGTTCGGAGGTCCAGCGTAGGAATGTACGCAAGCGTCGAACGGTTTCATCTTTGCCCAGTAGTGCGATGGTGTCCATCATACCTGCACCAACTCGTCTGCCGGTTACTGCAAGACGCAGTAAGGTTCCAATGATTCGGAACGGAACGCCATGAGCCTGAGCCAGCGTGCTGATTCTGTTGTGGAGCGTTTCGGCATCCCACGGTTCCAGTGACTCGATGAGCTGCGTGCATTCTTCGATCAGCTGGGCAGCATCATCAGTCCAGACGCTCCGAAAGAAGTCGTCGTCGTACTCTGGTGGACTGAACATGTAGGGTGCGAAATCGATCAATTCAGGCAGTCGATGGATGCGCTCGTGGACAAGAACGATAACGCGTGCGATGTAGTCGTCCGAGACATTCCATCCACGTTCTTCCAGGAAGGGTCGTATGTGTGCCACTAAGCGTGGCAAATCGCGTACAACAAATTGCTTGAGATATTGTGCATTCATCCAGTCGAGCTTGGCGATATCAAAGACGGCTCCTGCTTTGTTGACGCGCTCAAGCGAAAATGCCTCGATCAGCTCGTCAAGCATGTAGAGTTCACGGTCGCCATCGGGATTCCAGCCAAGCAGTGCGATGAAGTTGACAAGTGCTTCGGGGAAGTAGCCTTTGGCAATGTAGTCGCGTACTGCAACGTCCCCGTGACGTTTACTCAATTTCGAGCGATCGGGATTGAGCAGTAACGGTAAATGAGCAAACAGTGGTGATTCCCACCCGAAGGCGTGATAGAGTAAGACGTGCTTCGGTGTTGATGGAAGCCATTCTTCACCCCGGATAACATGCGTGATTCCCATCAAGTGGTCATCAACGACGTTAGCAAGGTGATAGGTCGGGAAGCCATCGCTTTTCAGGAGAATTTGGTCGTCAACGTCTTTGCACGGGACAACGATTGTTCCGCGAATGATATCGTCGAACTTTACCTCACCGTGTAACGGAACTTTCAGGCGTATTGTAGCTGGGGAGCCGGCTACAAGCAGGCGCTGCGTTTCTTCCTCACCGAGTGTGTACTGATTGCGCATCGAGCTTCGGTCGTAATGCGGGGCGATACCTGCGGCTTGCTGACGCTGACGCATGCGTTCGAGTTCTTCCGGTGTATCGAATGCATAATATGCCGTACCGCGCTCGACGAGTAATCGAGCATGATGACGATAAATGTCGGTGCGTTCACTTTGCGTATAGGGACCATAGTTGCCGCCATGAACAGGTGATTCGTCAGGTTCAATTCCTGCCCAGCGAAGCGAGGCAAGAATGTCTTCGACTGAACCTGGTACATACCGCGTTTGGTCAGTATCCTCAATGCGGAGAATGAAACGTCCGCTGTGGTGACGTGCAAAAAGGTAGTTGTACAGCGCGGTGCGCAGCCCTCCAATATGGAGAAAGCCAGTTGGTGAGGGAGCGAAACGGACCCGAACGCTCATTGATTAGTTGCGGTGTGGTGGTACAACGGTGCACTCGGCATAGGCGGTAGAAGTTTCATACAGCCGTACCCGAAGCAACTGAACGGTCGAGTAACGCGCCAGCTGTCCAGCAAGATGTTCGGCAATCCAGCGGCAAAGATTTTCGACTGTTGTTGTAAATGGAACAACCACGACTTTGAACTCCGGATTATCACGGAAAAATCGCTGCATGACTTCGTCTCCACTATCGCAGACGAATCCGTGATCGAGCATCGCAACGATCGGCTCGACAATGCGCGCAAGGTCGTAGAAATCCATCACCATCCCATTAGCATCAGGAATACCTTCGATCTCCACCCGCATCCGGTACGAGTGTCCGTGGAGATTGCGGCAGTGTCCACTATGGAAGGGCAACCGATGCCCCATTTCCCAGCGAAATTCTTTGGCGATAGCAACCGTGTT
Source organism: Chlorobiota bacterium (assembly GCA_026416585.1). GTDB lineage: Bacteria > Bacteroidota > Ignavibacteria > Kapaibacteriales > NICIL-2 > NICIL-2. The sequence goes on from JAOAEV010000057.1 coordinate 14,780, forward strand.
CATCAGGACTGAGAGTGTTTGTACGTCGCTTCGATGGTGGAATGAATACCACCGCGGGTGCGCCACTCGGTGATGATGGTCATTTCTTCAGGATCGCATGCAGCAACCAGGTCGTCGAGGATTTTATTGGTAACCGCTTCGTAAAAGATGCCTTCGTTCCGATAGCGGAGAAAATAGTACTTGAGCGATTTTAGCTCCAGGCACAACTGGCGTGGAACATACCGAATCGTAACGGTACCAAAATCCGGTAATCCCGTTTTGGGACACACCGATGTAAACTCAGGATTGATGTGGGTGATGACATACCGCCGCTCAGGAGCAGGATTGGGAAATGTCTCAATTGCAACAGGTGTGCTCATCATCACTGGGTGATATTACGTAATCACGGTGACAAAATTACGCAGGGCTCAGCACTGCTGATAGGCACTCTAAGTATGTTCTTCCGTATTTTTGTGCTCCATTCTGCCGGCGCTGCTCTGCGGTGTCGGCTAGTCGAACGATATGTTCTACTATCCACAGGAATTGCTGATATGAGCAACCGTCGGTTGTACGAGACGGTTTATATCGTCAACGCCACGCTCGAGGACGCTGAGATCGAGGAGGCAATCAACCGTATTAACGAGTACATTGTTCACCACGGTGGAACAATTCAGGAAGTCAATCGCTGGGGGCGTCGGCGTTTGGCATACCCGATTAAAAAGCGGTATAATGGTTACTATGTCCATTGTACCTTCGAGGCATCTCCCAGTTCGATTCCAATCATCGAACGTTATTTAGTTCTCGACGACAGTGTCTTGCGCCATTTGACTGTCCAGCTCCCGCAACGACTCATCGAGTATCGTGCGCAGCGTGCAGTAAATAGTACGCAGCAGGCGCCAGCCCCTGTTGCTGAGCCAACAGCGGTGCCAACTGAACAAGAAAACGCTGAGCAGAATTAACGCAACAATGAACGGGTTCACCAATGAAAGTGATTCTCCGAGAGCATATTCCGCAATTGGGCACCGTCGGCGATGTCGTCGAGGTGCGTGACGGATTTGCACGCAACTACCTAATTCCACGCCAGCTGGCGTACTATGCATCGCCATCGGCGCTTAAGCGCATCGAATTTGAGCGCCGGAGCTACGAGCGTAAGCAGCAACGATTCCGTGAACAAGCCGAGCTGACCGCAGCCCAACTTGCTGAACTACAGATTTCCATTCCGATGCGTGTCGGCGAAGAAGGCAAATTGTTCGGTTCGGTTACCCCACAAATGATCGCTGATGAATTGGCTCTACGTGGATTCCAGGTTGACCGACGGTCGATTATCATCGAGGAACCGATCAAGACGCTCGGCATTTACGAAGTAAAAGTGCGCCTGTTCCAAGACATCGTCGGCACACTCAAAATTTGGGTCATCAGCCAGGAATGAGCCACCGCGTGTTGGATCTCTACCGCGGGTGGACACGATGAATGTGCGCGCGATCGTAGTCGGTGTGCTGTGCTGCTCAGTGGTTGTTACTGCATCGAGCAGAGGTGATTCTGTCGCGACAGACGATGTTGTGCTCGATGCACTCCGCACCGAGCTTGGACGTTGGTATTCGGCTTTAGCATCTGCTAAGCCATCAGCATACTTCATCGGGTATTGGGTATACGACCAGCAGTCACTTGTGTTAACAGCCAGCGATGGTGCACTGATAAGGTCGGAAGCGTTACGTCGCCGTACGCTTGATGTGAGTGTTCGTGTCGGGAGCTACCAATTCGATAATACCCACATTCTCCGCGGTTCGAGCAGCATCCAATTCGGCAGTGCAAAAAATTCTACTGAGTTGCCGTTCGACGGTGATGCTGTGGCACTTCGTCAAGCTGTCTGGATGGCAACTGATAATGCCTACAAAACAGCTGCTGAACGCTACGAAAAATTGCTCACCAATCGAGCTGTCAAGGTACGAGAAGAGGATAGTTCTGCTGATTTCACACCGTATCCTCCTCAACGTAGCTATCAATCACCAATTGCGTTGACGTGTGATACTGCATCCTGGGCAGAACGATTGCGGCGGTGGTCGGCGCTTCTGACAGCAGCATCACATGTGTTGAGCGGCCAAATCACACTTTCGGCAGTGGTCAGTCGAAAGTACCTGGTTACCAGCGAAGGAACCGAGCTGGTGACGACAGAGCCACAATGGCGGCTGACAGTTGCCGCATATGCAAAAGCCGATGACGGTATGACGTTGCCGCTTTACCGCACCTACATGAGTCGGAGTTCCGGAGGACTCCCCACGCCTGATTCCATTGAGCGTGATATTTCCGGGGTCGTTCAGCTTCTCGGAGAATTGGTGCGGGCGCCGGTTCTGGAGTCCTATGCTGGACCTGCACTGCTGTCTGGACGTGCTGCCGGAGTGTTTTTTCATGAAATATTTGGACATCGTGCCGAAGGGCATCGCATCAAAGATCCGAATTCGAGTCAGACGCTCAAGCCATTTGTCGGTAAGCAGCTGTTACCCACGTTTTTGGATGTCGTTTTCGATCCAATGATTGAACGCTATGCAGGTGTCGAACTAAGCGGAAGCTATCGCTTTGATGATGAGGGGGTCCCTGCACAGCGGGTTGTCAGTGTTGCGAGTGGCATCTTCAAAAATTTCCTTATGTGCCGCTCACCAATCGAAGGATTCCCTCAGTCGAATGGTCACGGTCGAAAACAAGAGGGATACTCACCGGTGGCTCGCCAGTCGAATCTCCTTGTCATCGCACGTCATACTGTTCCGTTTGACTCGCTAAAAGAATTGCTCCGTGCCGAATGCCAACGTCAAGGCAAACCGTTCGGTCTGTATTTTGATGAAATTGCGGGTGGCTTTACATTTACCTCGCGCACAATTCCCAATGCGTTCACAGTACAGCCACTGGTCGTCTACAAAGTGTTTGCTGACGGTTCGCCTGATGAGTTGATTCGTGGGGTGGATTTTATCGGCACGCCACTGGCTACGTTTGCCAACATTGTCGTAGCATCGGATCGTGTAGGTGTCTTCAACGGGATCTGTGGTGCTGAATCGGGATCGGTCCCAGTATCTGCGTGCTCCCCAGATTTGCTGGTGTCGAAAATTGAGGTGCAGAAAAAAGCCAAGTCACAGTCGAAACCACCGCTGCTCCCAGCGCCATCGTACACCACCGATGGACAGGTGCCATAATGAGGCAGATACTTGCGTTTGTGGTATTCGCGATCGGTACGTCTGTGTGGGCAGCGAACATGCCGCCATGGGTCGGCGATGTTCAACGTGCGTTCCGGGATGAACTACGCCGTTCTGTGGATAGCCTTTCGATTCCCTCGCTGAAGCGACCGTATTACATCGAGTACACGTTGCGCTATCGCTGGACTACGCGAGCAAAAGCATCCTTTGGTGGCTTACTCGATAGTGCACGAGCCGAGTCCGCACGGTTGACTGTTGGCATACGAGTCGGTTCGCCAGAGCGCGACAATACAAATTTTTTTGATGCTGCACTTTTGTTCTTCGGCGGAGATGATCGGGAGGAAAACTACCGCAATCGGCTCGTTCCGTACCAGCTGGACTATCGAGTAGTGCGTCGAAATCTGTGGTTGGCAACCGATGCGGCGTTCAAAGCGGCGGTCGAGCAGTATGCCAAAAAAGAAGCGGCGCTGAAAAATCGTGTTCAGCAGGATACGACACCAGATTTTGTTTTGCTTCCGCCAGTGACGCTTGCCGATACCACTGACCCGATTCCAGAGGTGAACCTGCAACACGTTGCAGAGCAGATTCAGCGTGTATCGGCGATTGCTCGGCACTATCCTGCTATCCAAAACGCAACTGTAACCTTCGAACACTTACCAGAGCTTGTCATCTATGCCAACAGCGAGGGGCGGACATTTGTCAAACTTTATCGTCAGGCTGGCATTGAAATCATCGCAACGGCGCAATCCCCCGATGGCATGCCTCTGGCGCAGACTTACGCTGCCTATTCCCGAACACTCGACGAGCTGCCAGCGTGGGATTCGCTTGAGCGTGCCATGCATCACGTCGCCCAGCGGCTAAGTACTCAAGTTGCGGCAGTGCCGATGTCCGAAGCGTATTCGGGTCCTGTACTCTTTTGCAGGCAAGCAGCAGCAGAACTGTTTGCGCAGGTGTTTGCTCCGAACCTGGTAGCACAGCGGACATGGCTCACCGAGCGTGGCGTGCAGGAACAGGAACGCTATACAGCGCTCCAGAACAAGATTGGTGCTCGTGTCACCGCGGAGTTTCTCTCGGTCGAAAGCACTCCAACTCTTGCCTTTATTGGTAAAACGGCCGCTGCTGGTGCCTATCACATTGACGACGAAGGAGTCGAGCCAACGCCTCTGACCCTGGTGCGAGGTGGTTATCTGGAAAATTTGCTCAGTTCACGGGTTCCCACACGTCGTGTTCGCAGTTCGAATGGGCGCATGCGAGGTGGTGGAGCAATGTATGATGTACTTCAGGTTCGATGCAACGACCGTCGGCGGGCTGTCGGTGAGCGAGAGCTTATTGCTCGCATGATAGAGATTCTCGATCGTCGTGGTTTGCAATATGGCTACATCGTCAGTGAAGTGCTCGATCAGAATCTACTATACACAGCGGTCTATTCTCAGACAAACGGTACCTTCCCTGTGGGTAGTGAGGATCAAATTCCTGCACTGGAGGTGGAGCGCCTTTGGCGAAATGGCAAACGCGAACGAGTTCGCGGAGTTTTCATCGCTCCTGGCGGATATCGTGTGTTTCGTGATGTTATTGCGGTCGGCAAGTCAACATATGTCCATAATTTGCTAGCTCCATCGGTAATCTCGCCATATCGAACTGGTGGTGCGCAGTACGTCATTGCGACCGTTGCATCACCAGACATACTCGTTGAGGACGTCGAGCTGCGACCTGTCGAAGGCGGCTATCCTACACCGCCATTGATTGCAAGCCCGCTCCAGGAGCAGGTCGAGCGTAAGCAGAAGTAACGATACCGACACAGCATATCTACGTCCCATGGCACAGACACTTGCGGTAATCGGCACAGGATACGTTGGGCTCGTCTCTGGAGTCTGTTTTGCTGAGCACGGCAACACCGTGTGGTGTATGGATGTGGATCAGGACAAAATCGAGCGACTCCGGCGCGGAGAAAGTCCGATCTATGAACCAGGATTAGAACCGTTGCTTCAGCGGAATCTCCACGAAGGGCGATTGATTTTCACCGAGGACTTGCGTCAAGCAATTCACCATGCAACGGTCGTTTTTCTCTGCCTGCCAACACCACCGGATCAGGATGGCTCGGCTGATATTCACTACGTGCTCGATACAGCTCGTGCAATAGCTGAAATCGTTGCTCACGATGGTATTGACCGACTCCGCATTCTAGTCAATCGAAGCACCGTACCAGTCGGAACGACTGAGCAAGTGCAAACGCTCGTTCGCCAAGTAGCGCCGTCTGCGGATATCCGGGTTGCCAGTAACCCTGAGTTCATGAGCGAAGGTAATGCCGTCCAACAAACGCTGAATCCTGATCGTGTGGTAGTCGGCAGTAGCGATCCTGACGTCATCACAGTATTGCGTGAGCTGTACCAACCGTTTGTGGACGATTACGATCGTCCACTTCTGGTGATGGATGATAAAAGTGCAGAGGTGACCAAATATGCGGCGAATGCATTTTTGGCACTTCGTATCTCGTTCATGAATGAATTGAGCCGATATTGCGAGTCAGTTGGTGCTGATATCGAGTTGGTCCGTACTGGAATTAGTTTAGATCCTCGTATCGGACGCACGTACTTGCACCCTGGTATAGGGTTCGGTGGTAGCTGTTTGCCGAAGGACATCCGTGCACTTGTGCGATCGGCGCACCAGGTGGGAATGTCGCTCCAACTGGTGGAGGCAACAGCGAATATCAACGCTGAGCAGCTTCATCGGTTCGTCGAACGCATTCGGCACCGCTTCGGTGGCTCGCTGGCTCGGCGACGATTTGCAGTGTGGGGGCTGGCATTCAAACCGAATACCGACGACGTGCGCGAGTCTCCGGCGCATAAACTTATCAGTGCATTGCTCGCAGACGGTGCCACGATCACTGCATACGATCCAGAAGCAATGGATACAACACGGCGTGTCTTGGGGGATCGTATCGAATATGCACGTGATATGTACAGTGCTCTCGATGGCGCTGATGCGCTGATTGTTGCAACCGAATGGGCGGAGTTCCGCATGCCCGACTGGGACAACATCAAGAGCCGTTTGCAAGAAAATGTTATTTTTGACGGGCGTAATCTCTGGCATCCCAATATGATGCAAGTGCTTGGCTTTGAATATCACTCGATCGGACGCCGGAGCGTTTTCCCGGGAGTATGACTCCCGAGTCGATAGATCTGTGGTGAGACACGGTGCAAAGGAGTGCTATGCGCATACTGGTAGCGGAGGATAATCCCGTGACAGCGACATATCTCCGAACCGTATTTGAGCGGAAGGGGTGGTCTGTCGAAGTTGCGCTCGACGGCGCGTGTGCGCTCGAATTCATCGAGCGTGAGCGTTTTGATGCGATACTTGTTGACTGGATTCTCCCACGTTTCGATGGGATTGATGTGCTCAATGCTGTACGGCAGCAACAGCATGCGGTGCAGCCATACATTGCAATCGTGACAGTGGTTGACTCACCTGCCGCACAACAATATTGCTTAGCGTGTGGTGCCAACGGCTACTTTGTCAAGCCGATCGATCCTGATGCAGTAATCAAGAGCATCGAGTCGTATTACCATTCGCTCAACCAATGAACGCACTCGTACTGGAATCTTTAGGACAGCTCGTACTCAAGACCATCGAGCTGGGCCCGCTTCCGGAAGGGTATGCCCGTCTTCGTATGCTGACAGCCGCGCTTAATCACCGTGATGAATGGATTGTCCAGGGACAGTATGCCAAGATTCAGTATGGCGTTGTTTTGGGGGCAGATGGTTGTGGTATTGTTGTCGAGATCAATGCTGCTGACCGTCGATTGCTTGGTCAGCGCGTGGTGATCAATCCCAATCAGAACTGGGGTGCAGACCATCGGGTACAGGGCAACTCTTATACGATTTTGGGAATGCCGACGCACGGGACGTTCGCAGAATATCTTGATGTTCCTCTCGATAGGCTCTATCCTGTGCCAGCACATTTGAGCGATGAGGAAGCTGCTGCGTTTCCACTTGCGGGGTTGACGGCGTACCGTGCTCTCTTTGTTCAGGGACAGTTCCACCAATCCAATACAGTTCTGGTGACAGGAATTGGTGGAGGAGTTGCACTCTTCGGTCTGCAATATGCCAAGGCAAGCGGTGCGTGTGCAATTGCAGTCACCAGTGGCGCCCAATGGAAGCTCGAACGCGCTCAGCAGCTCGGTGCAACAGTTGGTGTGCTATATACAGGTGATGCATGGGAACAGGAACTTCGTCGTCGGCTCGGCGGCGGCTTCGATCTGTGCCTTGATGGTATATGCGGAGAGCCATTCAACCGCCTCATTGCAGCAGCTAATCCCGCTGCACGTATAATTGTGTACGGAGCAACGCTCGGTGTGGTGCCGAAACTGGATGTGCATCGGATCTTTTGGAAACAGCTTCACATTATCGGGAGCACGATGGGAAGTGATGCAGACTTTGAGGCAATGTTGCGGTTTATCGCCGAGCATCGTATATCGCCAGTTGTTGATGCAGTTTTTCCATTGGAGCGCTACCAAGATGCCTTCGAACGTATGCGGAAACGAGAACAATTCGGGAAAATCGTTTTGCGCATTGCTGAGTAATCGGTAAAAGAAGATTCTTTTTCCGTTTAGTCGGCAAAAAACGGGGGTAAATGTCGTAAGTTACGTGTAGCATATTGTTCCACAATACGGCGGAGAGTCGCCATGAGCTTGACCGAAGAATACGCCGAGCGTTTCCCCGCAATGCCGTTTACACGCTGGCTGAACGGTATTGTTGCTTCCCCAATCGGAATCGGCACCTATCGGATGAATCTCCACGAGCCGGAGCATATTGCAGCACTGAAGAGTGCTTTTACCAGCGGTATCAATGTGGTCGATACCGCTACTAACTACAGTGATGGCAACGCTGAAGAGCTTATCGGGCACGCGCTGCGGCAAGTTGCTGCCGAAGGATTTGAACGGGGGAATTTTGTGGTTATCTCTAAAGCTGGCTATGTTCAAGGGCGCAATCTCAACCGCGCCATCAAACGCGAACATCAGGGGCACGCATTCCCGCACATGGTCAAGTACGACGACGCATTGTGGCACTGTATCCACCCGGAGTTTCTTCAAGACCAGCTCGACCGATCACTTCGACATCTGCAAACCCCGTATGTAGATGCATACCTTCTGCACAATCCAGAATACTTTTTGCTTGATGCTGTACGCAAGCAGATCCCACTCGATGAAGCCCGGGCGGAATTCTACTATCGAATCGAACTTGCTTTTCGCTATTTGGAAAACGAAGCGCGGGCTCGGCGTATTAGTTGGTACGGCGTGTCGTCGAATTCTTTTGGCTTACCTGCCCATGATGAACGATTTGTTAGTCTAGAACAATTGTGGAATATCGCAACTGACGTTGCAGGTGATGGACATCATTTCCGTGTTGTTCAAGCTCCACTGAATCTTCTTGAACCTGGAATCGCAGCCGAACCGAACTGCAGTGGGCAGACTTTTCTGCAGTGTGCCCAATCATATGGTATGGTTGTGATGGTTAATCGTGTTCTCAACGCGATTGTACAGAATACGCTTGTACGACTGGTAATTCATGCAGCCAGCTCTGAGCCTGCACCATCGGGCAGCGACATTGCAGCACGTCTTGCCGATGTTATGCAGCGCGAAGATCACTTTACCACCGAACTCCTCCCGACATTACCGTTTGATGACGAAAGCAAGGAATTACTCGCAGACTTCCTTTCCCCTGCGGCACAGCTTGCGACGCTGTGGGATCACTTTGATAACATTGAGCAATGGCATGAAGCTGAGACGCAATATTTCATGCCACGCATTCGCGAAGCCATTGAAGCAATCATGCGTCACCCGACTGATGAAGTTCGTCTCTGGATAGAAGAGTACCGGACTGCCATCGAGCAACTTTTCGGCATGCTTACACGCTACTATGCGCATCGAGCGCTGCCACGATTAGCTGCGATCGAAGAGCGTACAAAGCAAGCGTTGGGAGCGCCGTTTACAAACCTCAGCATCACTGAGCTGGCTATAAGTGTTCCTGTTGCAACACGTGGAGTAACTTGTACGCTGATTGGAGCACGTCGGCGCTCCTACGTCGAAAGTGCGCGTACAGTTGTACAACGAACCCTCCCACTGCTTGATCGTCAGCAATGGGAATCGTTACTCTCGCTCGATCGAGTTACGGGTTGGGCGCAGCACTTGTGAGTCAGTGCAGAACGACAACCATTCCGGATGCTCGAACGACTCCCGCAGAGACGATAACACGATAGACACCGGTCGGAAGTTCGGCAGTCGAAATCTCCAGTGTATGAACGCCTGGAGCCAGCGTACCGAAGTCACGAGCGTATATACTCCGATTCCCGCTGATCGAGAGAAATTCAACCGTCGGGCTGGTGTATTCTTCGAGTGCGATGCTAAGCCGAACACGATTGTCGGCAGGATTCGGCTCGACGATCAAAAAGCCACCGGGTGTTCCGGGTCGTGCGATCGTCACGCCACACTTCCCACCAGCGAGAGTCGGCGTTGTACTACCAAGTAGCTGTACATCCAGAAACAGAAGCGAATCTGTTTGCACCGGGGCGGTTGGTTCGATAACTAAAACGTCGCTAATTGTATCGGGGACAGCTATGCGGAATCGCAACAATGCGAATGTATCTCCTCGCATTGTGGGTACACGGTGGATTCCGGCGTGCAGTGTTGCCGGAAAGCCAAACGTATCTCGGAGCACTCCATTGGGTAGTCGAGACTCGATACCAAGATACTTGAGCATGGTCGGATTCCACTGCACGCGAAAGCCAAATGAAAATGCTTCGAGCCAATACGTCGTTCCGTGGTAGGAAGCTGCTACATCGCGGTCCAGCAGTAGTGGGATTGTGATGGTATCGCCAAGCGTTCCACCACGGGCAGAAGGATTTGCTGGATTGCTTGGGTCGGTGGTGATCCGAAGGGGGAACGGCGGTGCATATCCTTTACCGAGTATTCGTAGTGTGTCGGCGCACCGACAGGGATTAGTGCTGACAATTACTGATAATGTATCAACATGTGAAAAATCACGCGGGCAGTATTCGATTGTGACAATGGTTTCTTCGCCAGGCAATCGTGGTACACTCCGATCCGGCACAAAAGCAATTGCGCGCATTGTCGGTGGTAGGTTCAGAAGCGAGTCAATCGTCAGGGGTACATCCCCAGTGTTACGTATGACAATCTGGCGTTGGTCGCAGTCGAGGACACGAACACTGTCGAACGAAACCACACCCTGTGATGGAGGACTCATAAGGGTTATTGTGGCAGCTTCGATGATGACAAGCGCACGATCACCACGTGTGGTGCTGAGGTCATATCGCAAAATTTCGGTTGTGTTGAAATCGAATTCACCTATTTCGATTGTCGCGGTATCGCGTTGCCGACGGAGAGGAATAAAATGTGCAATCAACATGCGCCCCAGGGAATCAACGTCAAGCAATTTCTCGAGCCGAGCGACGGCGCCAGCGCTGTCGTAGGTGAGCGTTTGTAGTGTCGCATTGTATCCGGGAGTTACGCCGATCAATTTCAGCTTTGTTGTGTCGTATGTGAACCGGCAGGCAAAATCAATCAAGCTGCGTTGAGCTGAGGTCTTAGGAAGTGCGCGCGATGCATACACTGGGACGTGAAGTGTATCGCACGAGATAACGCGAAACGTATCGAGTGCAACACCGCTGGAATCGAACTGAAGATACATTGCATACGGGAAACCCGCTGCACCAATGCCTACCAAAAAAATGGTCGTGTCCAGATCAATGCATGGTTTGCTGTAGTAAATGCCAACGCGTGCCCGATACGTTCGCGGTGCACGTGGGCGAAAGTCGAAGCGAATGTTCAGTGATGCTGATGTACCTGGAATCAGGCGATATGGGAGTGTTACTGGGCGATTGCGTTCGTCGGTCAGTGTGTATCGAAATACCCGCTCATCTGGAATAAACGTGATGGAATCTATCTGTACAGTGTCTTGAAATGGATTCCACGTTAGCGAAGGAATTGTCAGACGCGATACGGGTGGTGAATTGGGATTTACCGCAGCATCAACATCAACCAGCGTGATCGGGAATGAAAATTGCGTCGGCGATGGGCGAAACGTCAATGCTCGTCGCCCAATAAGGTACACGTCGTAGCGATCATTCCACCCCACACCGTGTGCGACGATACGCAGACGTGCGCTGGCGACGACCTGCGATGTATCGGCAGCGGTTCGCGGACAAAAGACAATGCGCAGTGTATCGGTGGTCTGGGGCGGTATTGTGTAGGGAAGGTTGCGACTATTCTGCTCGTAGTACGTCGAGGTGAATGTAAAGAGTTGTGGTGTGGCATTAGGTATGCCGATGGAGTCTATCACGAGCGAATCGATCGTCATTGGATGCACAACAGAGTTATTCGCAAGCGGTATCTCTCGAACAATGCATTCACAGGGTCGCACATAGCTAAAATTCTGAATGCTGATTGGTGCATCAAGACGGTAAATAATTGCCCGTCCGCGAAGTTCTCCGTTGCTTCTGATTGCCACGCACGGCGAATCGCTTTCTACCGTGATAGGTGCATTGAACGTACCGACAGCCGCCGGCGCAAATCGCACAATGACCATCAGTGAGTCGCGCTGGCTAAGCACCACTGGTAGCGGAGGTGATATGCTTTGAATCGTAAATCCGATGGGAACATTGACACGGTCGATCCGAACCGGCACAGGCGAAATGTTCTCGATTGCCACCAGATTATCGCGTACCTCTCCGACTTCGATTGTTCCGTAATCTGTTGTCGGTGTGACGTAGAGTTTTGGTGTAATGGAGTTCGCACGTACTTGTACCATCCAATCTTCCCCAGACGCCGAGCGGTATCGGATGAAGCCAACAACAGCGATATCGTTGCCGCGACTGGATGGGACAAAACGAATTGCAATTCGTACACGCCCACCTGGAGAAATCCGAAGCGAGGGTGGTAGTTGAATGCGTGCCCCAGTTATTGTGTCGATGGTAAAGAGCGTTCCTGATGGATCGTCGAGTCGCAAGTTGGTCAGTTGTTGTTCGATGCTCGACTCGTTGATGATTTCGATAATTGCCGAACTCGAATCGCACGAGAGTACTCGCTCAACCTGTAATACGGGTGGCTCATAGCGAAACTTTTCGATAATCCCGCGTCCACGAATAGGGATGCAACCACTCATGTAACACCGCTGTTCAAATAAGCATAAAGTGTCGGTGTAGTCAACAGCATTAGTAGGGCGAAAAGCTAAGATGTTTGTCAGTGTGCGAGTCTGGAGTGGGGCTACTTGTACATTCCGTTGGAGTAGAACGAATTCTTCTCCACGTTTGAGGTAGAGCGAGACTGTCAATACATCGGTGCTGCTATTGTTGCGCAGCACGACATCGCGCCGTGCTTCTTGCCCGACGATAACATTCCCAAAGTCTATTGCCGTTGCTGCAAACTCGACGTCTTTGTCGAGACCTCGCCCCGTCAATGGTATAACGATGACAAACTGGCATGGCTCACCAGGTAGTCGTGCATAAAACACAACCGAATCGCGAACCACCCCCGGCTGAAGCGGGCGGAAACGGAAATACTTTTCAAACTCCCCCGTTTGGTTCGATGGCGGCAGTGTGTACGGAAAGCGTGGCATGCGTACCGCGACCAAAACACGAGGATAGACAACGCTATCAATGATGAGATTTCGTCCTGTCATGTTGTACCAGTTCCACGCCTGCGGGGAGGATAAATCGCCAGGACATGTACCAGGAAACTGAAAAGAAGTGATCGGGGTGCTGCCATTGGGTCGTCGAATTGCGAATACTTGCTGGGTCTGTCCCGATAGTGGAATAATTCCATTCCCCGGGCACCGATCAGTCGAGAGAATAAAAAGCGTGTCGAGAAACAGCAGTGTTGTATCCTGTGCTGAGAAACGCACAACGATGTCGGCACACTCACCCGGTTGGAGTACAAGTGGAAATGTGCGTCCGCCAGCAGGAAAAGCTCTGAAGACCGATGTAAGCCGTGTCAACGCGCCAGTGATAGTCACAGCTCTGGCAGTGCCGAGCAATGCACTTTCATTACAGATACGGATGGTTGTATCAAGGTACGCACGACTTGGACATCGCGCAAACAGAGTGTCGAAGGCAATGCGTGCCGGTGTGTATGCAAGCTCGGTGCGACGAGTCAATTGGAATCGGATAGTGTCGCTGTACGAACAGCGATTGCCACCAACAATTCGGACGAATGCTTGAATTGTACCGGTTAGATACCCGTTGTAGCTCACAGTGGCGGTCATCGGCACACCACCGGGTGGCAGCATGATGGTGTTGGGCACGACTCGGAAAAACGAGCGATCACGCCCGCCAATGGATAGGGAAACTGTGCTACCACACTCAGTGGTATCTGCAAGAGTCAGTGTCCACGTACGTGACGAGTCGCAATCGAGTTGCTCGTTGATCGCTTGCGGAGCCATTGTGACTGAGCGTGGTATTGTGCGTGCTGGGGATGGTGGACGACATGTTGCACCGCTGAACAGTCGTCCGTTGTTGCCGTTCCCCGAGGCATCACACAGTGGGGTGAGGAAATCATTTTCTTGCTCGTTGCAACGGAAATAGAGAACCAGACCTGGCTCATTTCCTTCCAATGACCGAAAACGATTGCATGCAATTTCCTGGCGCTGGAGCGTGCGAGTCCAGATGCGGATTTCGTCGAGTTGCCCAATGAAGGCACGGTTGCTCGGTGAGTCGAAGAAACCATTGATGCTGCCGATTTTCAGTGCAGAGGAGGGATTCCTCGGTTGCCGTACCTGCGTCGCAGGGTACTGCTGATTGTATGCTGAATCTTGCAAGACACCATTGATGTACAGCCGGACGGTGCCGGCATCGAACGTTGCAGCAATATGTGTCCAGCGCCCGTAATAAGCGACAAATGGCGCACGTGCAATCGTGTTGTCGAGCGCTCCGCGATCGAGCGGACCGTTTACTTCGAACGTCAGCTCGTCGCTCGGCGAAATGTAAAGAACCCATACGTCATTATCGTCGGTGTATGGACCCCAGATGCCAGCGATCAACACACGTCCACCACTTTGACGAGAGGCATTGATCCACATTTCCACAGTCATTTGTGCAGAGATGCCTCTTAGCGATGGAGATGCAGCGACATTGACGTAGTGGTGATTTTGACCAGTAGCGACCGAGGCTGTATATGCCCGACCAATACAGGCTTTGTTCCCATCACACGCTCCGATAGCCGGAGCAATACTGGTACAGAAGCACGACATTGCAAATACGACAAGTAGCAACGCCATATTGCAGCAAAAGCATTATGATACGAGATGTCTATGCAAAAAGTGGACCGTGCATTTGCCAAAACTCGGCTTGGTGGCAATAATACGTTCGATATTCCATCGTAACAAGATGTGGATAGCTTATCGTAGGCTTGATATGAAACACATCGCCAGTGTGATGCTGGTTATTATCGGCATCACTGCCTGTACCCACTTGCAGACTATTGGCTTTTATGCAGGCGCCATACTCGATGGTGAGCGTTCGACAACGGTCGAGAATGCGTCGCCACACTCTCCACATCAGTTGATCTCGTTCGTTGCGGAGAGTACGACTGTTCGATTGTTCGTCATTGGTGATTGGGGAAACGGTTCGCAGTTGCAGCGTGATGTAGCGCGTGTGATGACTGCACTTGCTCGAGCCGAGCATCCCCATGCAATCATTTCGACAGGAGACAATTTTTATCCACGGGGTGTGGAGTCACCAAACGACCCGATGTTTGAGAAGCGGTGGAAAATGGTTTATCCTGATTCGGTACTGCAAATTCCATGGGTCATTGCGCTCGGTAACCATGATCACCGTGGGAGCATCGGTGCGATGATCGAGTATTCAACAATTGAGCCTCGGTGGGTACTTCCTGCACCGTATTACATGACGACGATCTCTGCGGGCAGTACAACAGTTGCGCTCTTTGTGCTGGATACCGATTCGCTCTTGAGCGATCGTGCCAATCGCCGGCGCCAGTTGCGATGGCTCGATAGCATGCTGGCACGCGCAAATGCGACTATGTCGCTCGTTGTCTGCCACCATCCACTGCGGTCGTACGGATTGTATGGTGATACCCGCATTCTGGTGGAACAACTCAAGCCGATTCTTGACAGGCATGGTGTCTCGGCGTATCTGTGCGGGCATGAGCACGACCTGCAAATGATCGCGCATCCTGATGACAGCTTCACCTGTATTGTTTCCGGAAGCGGTGGCAATGCACGCCGCACACGTTGTGGCAAGTACAGCCGTTTTGCGTGGACAGGGGGTGGATTTGTGTACCTTGCATGTCGCTCCGATGGAAGCATTGTTGCGCAGTTTATCTCCCGAACTGGTAAGGTCCTCTATAGCGACACGATTAGTGTGCACCGCCAGGGACTCGAACCCCGAACCCGCTGATTAAGAGTCAGCTGCTCTACCACTTGAGCTAGCGGTGCAGTGATGGCGCAAAAATACTGTGGTTGCTGGCGTGCCTAATGTCGAAAGTGACGCATACCGGTGAAGATCATCGCCATATTCCGCTCGTTTGCTGCGGAAATGACTTCCTCGTCACGTATTGAGCCTCCCGGTTGAATAATTGCAGTTGCACCTGCTTGGGCGCATTGAACGACGCCGTCAGCAAATGGGAAGAACGCATCGCTGGCGACTGCTGAGCCATGAAGGTTGATACCGAACTGTTGCGCTTTCCACGCTGCAATGCGAGCACTGTCAACGCGCGACGGCTGACCAGCACCAATAGCGAGCGTACGATCTGGTGCAGCGTAAACAATTGCATTTGATTTGACGTGCTTGGCTACTTTCCACGCGAACATCATTGCTCGCAGTTCATGGTCTGTTGGCTCGCGTTCAGTTACCACACGCAATTCGCCGGGATGATACAACTCTGTGTCAGACTTTTGAAGCAGAATTCCACCGAGAAGCGAACGCAGCGACGGCGTTGCGATGAGATCGGCAAGTGCAGGTGGATTGTAGCGGACCAATCGCCGGTCGCGTTTTTTTGACAGTATCGCATACGCGGCATCATCGAAGTCCGGGGCGACGATGATTTCCGTAAACAGTGGATGAATCTGTGCTGCGGCAGCTTCATCGAATGCGACATTCGCCACAACAATACCACCGAATGGCGAAACAGTATCCGTGGCGTATGCTTTTTCCCATGCCTCGAGAAGAGTAGGTCCAGAGCCAACACCGCAGGGGTTCGTGTGCTTGACGATTGCAACAGTTGGCTCAGCAAATTCGCTGATTAGATGAAGCGCCGCGTCCAGATCGAGTAAGTTGTTATAGGAAAGCTCTTTGCCATGAAGTTGTTGAATGTACTGTTGCACTGAACCGAAGAGCACCGCACGCTGATGTGGGTTTTCACCATACCGAAGTTCAGTGCTATGCGCAGCTGCTACCGTCAACAATCGCCGATCAAATGGCGATGGCTCAAAGTAGTCTGCGATGTGTGCATCGTACCAGGCGGTGTATTCAAATGCGCGAGCGGCTAATTGCCGGCGCAGCGAATATGGCACATCGCCGCTTGCACGGAGATATTCCACGACACGTGTGCAGTCGTCTGGTGAGACAATTGGGACGACCCACTTGTGATTTTTCGATGCAGCCCGCAGCAATGTTGGACCGCCGATATCAATCATCTCGATCAGTTCGTTGTCGTCGCTGGTTCGGCTGAGCGCGTCCGTGAATGGATACAGGCTAACGTACACAAGGTCGATTGGTGTGATGCCGTACTGACGAAGTTGCTCCAGATGCTGTGGATCATCCCGACGTGCCAGGATTGCTGCGTGAATAAATGGATGCAGTGTTTTCACTCGTCCGTCGAGCAGCTCTGGCGTACTGGTGAGTTGCTCGATGCGGGTAACAGCGATACCATTGGACTGCAGCGTAGTCGCAGTGCCTCCAGTGGCAATGATTTCGACGTCAAGTTCAGCAAGTGCGCGTGCAAAATCTACAAGCCCAGTTTTATCCCATGCGCTGAGCAGAGCGCGTCGAATTGCTGGTATGTGCATGTGCCTTATGGTGTGGTGTACGGTTGCGAAATTACCGGTTCACTTGAGCCAAAGCAGTTGTTGGTAACTCGGCAGTTGCCAAAGGTGGTCGGGAACAAGACGTTCGAGTTGGTCGGCTACCTGCCGCACAAGTTGCATCGCTGGCAGAACATTCCGTGCCATATGGTATGCTTTCTCCCGTGCAGTCTCGCCGCCAAGTTCACTATTCTGTTGCCGCAACTCCGTTGTTGCATCACCGAATTGGTCAATCAGTGCGATAACTTCACGGTCGAGTATGGTGGCGGTGCGGAGTGAACTCAGCTTTTGCAACGATTCAACGTATGCAAGTGCAGCAGGCAGTAGCTGGGTTAGTGCGATACGCTCGGTTGTTTCAGCTTCGATGTTGATGGTCTTGAAGTATTGCGTGTAGCCGATCTCCAGCCTTGAGAGCACTTCGCGCTGATTGAGGATACCCAAACGTGAAAAAAGTTCAATATTCTTTGCCGTAGCAACATGTTCGAGTGCATCGAGCGTGCTCCGGAGGTCCAGAAGACCGCGGCGAGCAGCTTCGGCATGCCACTGGGGGGAGTACCCATCGTCATTGAAGATGATCGCACGGTGCTCATTGATTGTACGCGCAATGACCCGCTCGAGAGCTTTCGGCAGTGGATCACCACTCGCTATGTTGCTTTCGAGCTCAGCGGTCAGTTGTTCGATTGCGTCTGCCGCAATAGCGTTGAGTATCGTTGCTGGCAACGAGACGCTCTGCGATGCACCGACAGCACGGAATTCGAACTTGGTTCCGGTAAATGCAAACGGTGATGTACGATTTCGGTCGCTTGTATGGCGTGGCAGATTGGGAAGAACAGCCGCTCCCAGTTGCAAAAGGCTTGTGCTCGAAACAGACCTGTCGCCGGGACCACCAGCAGCGATATCGTCGAACATTGTTGTCAGTGCTTCACCTAAGTACATCGAGATAATCGCCGGCGGTGCTTCGTGAGCCCCCAAGCGATGATCGTTGGCGGCAGATGCAACACCATAGCGAAGCAAATCTTGATGCCGATGGACTGCTGCAATCATCGCCGCGCAGAAGAACAAAAACACCATATTTTGTTGCGGATCAGAACCGGGGTCAAGGAGGTTCAGTCCAGTGTCGGTTGCAATAGACCAGTTGAGATGTTTACCACTTCCGTTGACACCAGCGAATGGCTTTTCGTGAAGGAGACAGATCAATCCATACCGCCGTGCAGTTGAACGCAATACGTTCATTACCAGGTGCTGATGGTCAGCAGCGGCATTCGCATGTTCGAAAATCGGGGCGATCTCATACTGAGCAGGTGCAACTTCGTTGTGGCGTGTCTTGATTGGAACGCCGAGTCGATAGAGTGTGTGCTCAACCTCGGTCAAGTAGGACAGAACGCGGTCTGGAATCGTGCCGAAGTAGTGATCTTCTAATTCTTGCCCACGTGGTGGCTTGGTGCCAAAAAGCGTTCGCCCCGTCAGGTACAGGTCGGGACGGCGAAG
>JAOAEV010000094.1 GCA_026416585.1 Chlorobiota bacterium
TTGGTTGTGATGACGGCATTGGAGATGAATGCGGTAGGGCAGTGTCCGCTACTTTCTGGGCTACATACACAGGGTCCACCGTTGTTTTTGTCGAAGGAAACGACTTGGCATCTGTTGTTTGTGGTGTGGATGTTGTCTCTGTCGAGGTTTCAATCTGTGACTGTGGGCGGAACAGTAACACACCAGTTATGCCTGCAGCAATTATCAGTAATGCCAAACCAATGAAAACGAGTCTCCGCCGACCAGATGCGATGGGCTGCGACTCGCGTGTATTTGCTGTGTCAGGCTCATTGGCTATGCTGTCGGTGTCTTCTTGGGAATGAGGGGTAGCAAGTCCATCCTCACCAGCAGTCCACAGGGAAGCATCTTCCGTTTCTGTTGGTGGTGGTAAGTCGCTTGCCTCAAGCTGCTCGGCAAGCCGTTCTAATGGGTCGTCAGGAGGGGCTTGCTGTTGTGCGTGTTCCAGGTCTCGCATGATCGCAGCAACCAGCTCCGGGTCGAGCCCTATGGACGCTGTGTCTGGTTGCTTTGCAGCATTGTTTGGTTCAGCTACGCCCAATGGAAATGGTACTATGCCTGGGTACTGCTCGAGCATATCCAGTTGAAAGTGCCTCGCATCGGAAACAGTGATCCCGTATTCCGCAGCGAGCGTCTTTACCTCCTCGAGCATCTGGTTGTCCATTGCTGGCGGACTCAGAAGTTCAGCACTGCGCCAACTGCTACAAAACTACCACGTTCGCGATAGCCTTGCCACCGTTCGTATGCGCTTCCGAACAGGTTATCTGCTGTTGCTACAATCGCGAGAGTTTGATTGAGTTGATACTCAGCACGCATCCCAAGAAGAAAGTAACTGCTAAGTCGCTCATTGGCTGCACGTGTTGTTAGTCGTGAAGAAACATATCCAGCCTGTACACTGGTTGTAAAACGTTCGGTAAACCTACGTGCGTATTCGAGCGATGCTGACAGGAGCGGGCGATACGGTACTTGTCGTGCGGAGTTTTCCATGGTGACATGAGTAACTTCGATTGTTGCCGATAGTCCATCGCCAGCATCGGTTGTATACCGAGCGCGTACACCGAGAGTCCGTTCGATCTGTGCACGATAGATTACTCCGACAGTCCCATCTGGTACCGATTCCAGTATGGGTGCATCGCCATAAGATGCCAAGCCAATTTGGAAAGCCACAAGCATGTTCTCCCGTGGTTGATATGTGGCGGTACCCCGCATTCGGTAGCTGATACGGCGTACCCCTATTGCTGCAGTGTCGGCGATGTAGGGACATAGTAGGCTCAGCTCGCCAAAGCGCACCGGATCGAGTCGGCTATCAAGAGTTCCCTCGATCCAGAAGGCTGATTCTACCGACCACCGTGCGCTGATTTCCAGCATCGGTGCTGCGTTGGTGGCACGCCACGATGTTGTTGCGAATTGTCCAGCAATAGCCGCAGACAGCTCGAGAGAGCTGTCGATATGTCGGGCACGTGCACCGATCGTGTGAAAATGTAATGGCACCGTACGATAGTTGCGATAGCTAAGCGATGCAAAACCACCAATCTCGGCCTGACCGATGTGCGCCGCATTGAACCGAAGATCACAACGAAGGTCTGTTTCATCAGTTGTGATTGTATCTGCCTGGCTCAGTCTTGTGCTACGGATTGTGGCGTTTACACTGTATGGATAGTGATCGAAAACGTCCTGTTGGTGCAACTCGAGGGCAATCATACGCAGTGAGCGTGCAGGTGCGTCGGGCCGTGCAAATAAACGGTAGCTACTTCGGTCGAATTGCACGTGGCCTGCACTAATTGCCTGTGTCGTGGAATCATGTACCAATGATGCATAGCGCCCGATGATCTCAAATCGCGAGCGGAAGTAGTCTGCATTCGGCGTGTATGCACCTCCACGATCGAGCGTACCACGTGCGTCGAGTGTGTAGTGACCAACGTGCGTTTGGAATTGTCCAGCCACCGTTGCAAATCCGTACAGTCCTGCGGATGCCTCTGCGACCATACGTCGCCGGTCTTTCGCAACAATCGAACGGGGATAGTCCGCGGGCACGCTGCGGAATAAGGGAACTTTCTCCAGCGGATTGATGCTGTCGAGTTCACTTGGGTTATATGGCTTGGGTGTCTGTGGAAGTACTTTGACCAAGCTCTTTGGTAGGTTTAGCGCTTCTTTGCCTTCGATGACAATCGTCATGAAGTCAATTGGTTCGCCGCTTGGTTGTTTCTGTTGCTGTGCCAGTGCGGCAGCGGCAAAAACGGTTGCAGCAAGTAGGGTTAGTTTCATCGCGCTTTGTCCAATCGTCGTCGTCGTGCGGCCGCAGTCCGACCAAAATCGTCGTCCGGACGGAGAATCATAACGGTTTGATAGAGCTCTCGTGCTTTTGCAGTATTGCCCAACGTTTCGGCGCACTCAGCAGCGCCGAGCAATGCAAGTGTGTACCAATCCTCGATACCTTCGAATCGGTCAAGCACGAGCGCATAGGTATCTTGTGCAGCGATACAATTGCCATCGCGTTGCCATAGTTCAGCGATGCGATATGCGGCTTCGGCAGCCAGTGGGAGATTGTCTGTATAATCCACGATGGGTCGAAACATTGCACGTGCGCTGTCGGAAAGATTCCGTTGACGGTACCACATCCCGAGTCTGTAGGATGCTTGATAAGCGTATTCGCCCTTTGCTGCTTTAGCGGAACCCCACAAAGTCACTGCTAATGCTGTGTCGCCACGAGCCAGAGCGATGCGTGCACGCTCATATGCAGCGCGAGCATAATTATCCGAAGCCGGATAACGCTCCATAACTACACGAAACAGTGAGTCTGCTCGGGCTGTGAATGCACGTTGTGCAAAAAACACAGCCACGTCGCTCAGGGCCATTTCTGTGTTGTCATCGTTGGGATACTTTTGTTCCAGTCGGTTGAGCACTGCAAGTGCTTGTGCCTGGTCGTCGAGCGCTAATGCACTCTTGAGCATCCCATAGAGGGCTTCAGTTACGTATCTGCTGTCTGGGTATCGTTGTAAAAATTCCTCGTACTGCCGCAGGGCGTTGGCATAGTCACGGTTGCGAACGAAAATGTCAGTGGTTCTGAGCATGACTTGTGCGCTTTGTTCGGAAGCAGGGTCACGCTCGACAAATTCGCGTGCGACTGCAACTGCCAGGGAATCTTGCCCTAAGTTGATGTATGCATCCTGGATCGCTTCAATGGCACGCCCTGCAAAACCACTATGCGGGTATTCCGAGAGAAATTGGCGATACAGCTCGATGGCGCGAACGTACTGTCCGCCGTTGTAGGTGCACTGAGCAATGTAAAATTTGGCAGGTTGAACCAGCTCACTTTGCGGATAAGAGCGGAGCAACGCTTCGAATGCAGTGATTGCATCACTCCACTTTCCTTGGAGCATACGAATCCACGCGATGTTATAGAGTGCGTCGTCGGCAATGGAGGATTCAGGAAACGAGCGCACGAACGAACGAAATTGCTCAGCAGCGTTGGTGTAGTCACCCAGACGGTAGAGTGATTGTCCAACTTGATAGAGAGCGTATTCGCCATCGTCACTATGAGGCGTCATCTTGACGACCTGGCGATAGTACCGTGCTGCATCGGCATACTTTTTTACCAGGTACAGCATGTCTGCTTTGCGGAGCGTGACATCAAGTGCGTAACGCGAACGGGGAAACTCGCTCAGCAGACGGTCGAACGTTGTGGTCGCATCTTCAAAACGGCGAAGGCGAAATTGTGTCCAGCCAAGATTATAGAGAGCATCCTCTCGATAGAAAGAGTTCGGGTACAGTGCGAGTAACTGTTCCAGTGTGATTGCTGCTTGTTCGACCATGTTAAGTCGCTCGTAGCTGTCGGCGAGCCACAGCAGAGCTTCGTCGCGACGCGGGTTCAGTTTATATCGCTCAATGAATTGCCCTAAGTCGGCAATAGATTCAGCGTAGCGGCCATCGTTACAAAAGGCGATGCCGCGAAGGCGTAAAGCTTCAGCGCTGATTAGCTCGAGATTGGGCACGAGGGTCGCTGAAAAACGGTGCGCGTGAGAAAGCACGTCACTACAGAGCCGCACTGCATTGCTCCAACGCTGCTGATCAAATTGTGCTCGTGCTGCAAGCAACAACCCGCGAAGCAAGGTTGCAGGATCTGATGCTGAGCGGTAAGCACGCTCGAAGAGCGAACCAGCAGTGGTGAATTGATTCCGTTCGTACTCGATCTGTCCACGTTCAAGCAAAGCTTGCGCACGGAGGGGAAACGACTCCTGTACTATCATGGCGTCAAGCTGTTCGATGGCACCGAGCACATCCCCACTCCGCTTTGTGGCAATCGCTGAGAATAACACCGCCTGAGCTTTCTGCGGCGAGAGTACATCGGCAACAGAATCAATCACGGTTCTATACGCTGCGAGTGCCTCAGAATAGCGAGCTTGATTGAGCTTCGCCCAGCCAAGTCCGAGATATGCTTGCCATTGAAGGAGTGCCCAATCACTGTCATGATGTGCTGTAATTATTCGATATCGTTCGGCAGCTCGGTCGAACTGCCCGAGTTGATTGAGAGCTTCGGCAGAGAGTAGTTCAACAAGTTGCTCCGTGTGCGGTGGAAGTGTCTGTGCTTCAAGCGTTGGATCAGCTTTTCGCCAGCTCTCTATAAGTTGCTGAGCGGCTGCCAGACGTTGAAGTGCTTGACGGGGCTGACGGAGCAGAATCAGCTGCTGTGCCGCACGTATATGTGCGAGAGCCGCGAGACTGCCACGTGGCGCAATGATGAGAACACTATCGTAGAGAAACAGCGCTCGCTGGTACTCGCCGTTGAATTCAGCAATCGTTGCCAATCCCGCATAGGCGTCATCCGTGTACGGAGAGTCAAACGTCAGTAGTTGTCGGAATGCATCGGCAGCCAGTGCAAATGATGTGTGGTGAAAATAGGCCACAGCTTTCCAGTATACTGCAGTGCTCCGGAGAAGCTCGTATGTACGATCACGTGCAACTAGCTGTTCTGCTTCTATTGCGGCACTATCGAAAAGCAACCCTGCATGGCGATACCGTTGACGCTGGAATTCAGCGACTGCCAGGATGTAATACGCCTCTGCACGAAAAGGTAAGGGTGGACGAGCGGATAGGTATATCCGTATCCTCGATTGGACAATGTCGTAGTCACCGCGTTGAAGTTCGATTCGTGCTGCTGAAAGATCGGGAGTAGCATCAAGTACAGTAACAATCGGGGTTGGAATGAGCCGATTGAGTTGTGTATAGGCGCGGAGTGTCTGCTGCGAATGCTCGAGCAAGGTTGCTCGTAGCGAGCGATACACTACGTCGGCGTCGTTGTTAGCGGAGAGAACATGAGTAATTGCCGATGTCTGCCAACCGATGGTCGGAGCCAGCAGTGTGGTACCAACTTGGGCTTGAACTTCGACGATGCACAGGAGGGATACCAACAGTAGTATCGGAGTGTGCATGACTATACCGAAATCCTTCTTAAGCATCGGCACTATTCCCATGTTTGCTAATGTTGAGCAGGATGCCGATCGCAGCTGCTGTGAACAGAATGCTCGTGCCACCATAGCTTACCAGTGGGAGCGGTATTCCCGTAGTCGGGAGTACGCCACAGCTTACAGCAAGATTGACTAGTGCGTACCACCCAATCACAAGCGTAACTGCCCATGCAAGAAGAAAGCCGAGAGTATCGGTGGCTCGACGTGCGATGGCTGCTCCACGGACGATAAGCGCGCCATAGGCTACCATGAGCAGAATAATGCCAACGGTGCCATACTCTTCACCAATGATTGCCGCGATGAAGTCCCCATAGGACTCAGGCAAGAACAGGTCACGCTGTCGGCTGCACCCGGGTCCAACACCGAAAAGTCCACCATGAGCATAGCCGATAAGTGCTTGCTGCAGTTGATATGATTCGACGGAGCCGTTCTCTTTGCCGAGATATTGAGCAAGACGCTGTAAACGGTAATCAGCACCAACAGCATATACTCCAGCTACGATAGCACCCAGTGACACTGTTGCAATCAGATGCCCTAATCGAGCACCGCCGATTGTCAATAGCATCATTGCTAATCCAAAGACTAAGAGAGCAGTCGAAAGATTAGGTTGCAGGGCAATGAGCGCACACACAGTGAAAATCCACCCAAGCAACGGCAGCAATCCGCGCCTCCAGTCCCAGAGTGCAACGTCGAGTTGTGTCATTCGAACTGCAAGGTGAAACAACAATGCGAATTTGGCTAATTCTGAGGGTTGAAAGCTAATACCAGCAATATCGAGCCACCGCGCAGCACCTTTCAGTTGTGTGCCGCTGAGTAACACAAAAAGTAGCAGCACAATGCTCAGCACAAGCAGTGGTCTGCTCAATTGCTCGAGGATGTGATAATCGATTCGACTTATCACCACCAGGAGTACAAGGGAGAGCGCAGCACGTGTTGCATGTTTGAGCACGAGCTCTTCGGTATCTCCTAAACGGGTAAGTGCGAACTCTGCACTGGCAGAATACACAAACGCAATTCCCGACAGCAGGAGCAAAATGGTGATCAGCAATACCACTCGATCGCTCGGTTGACGTTTGTGATCTGGCATGTTAGCCGGGCAGTCGGTAAACAGCTTCCTTGAATACGCTACCGCGATGTTCGAAATTGATGAATTCATCGAACGACTTGCATGCAGGCGATAGAAGCACGATGTCCCCTGGATATGCAACGCTGTGCGCAATTGTTACTGCCTCTTCGAGAGTGTCCGTTCGATAGCAGCGGACGCTCGTGCAAAAATGATCGAAGATGTGCTGTGCCTCTTGACCAAAGCAGACGATACAGCGACATTGCTGACGGACAAGGTCGTCGAGTACAGAATAGTCGTTGTTGTCGGCTTGTCCTCCGAGTAGCAGGACGATCGGCTGCTCGAAAGCTTGCAGGGCATACCACGTGGCATTGACATTGGTGGCTTTCGAATCGTTGATGTATTCGATTCCCCCGACAAACCGGACATGTTCGAGTCGGTGCTCAACACCAGTAAACGAAAGAAGACTGTCCCGAATGTTTTCGTTGGTGACCTCCATGGCGCGCGCGGCAAGTGCTGCTGCCATTGAATTATACACATTGTGGATGCCACGCACTGGAAGATCAGTGTAGCGCATGAGTTTTACCTCCGTGTTGCTGCTGACCAGCACGATGCTGGACTCAGTTGTATTGGCGTACATCCCGGCTGCCACAGGATGCAGGCCAAACCATTCAATGCGCGATTGCGCATAATGCGATGCCTCGGCTGCGCGAGGATCGTCGGCGCACAAAATTAGCACATCATTCGGCGTTTGATTTTGAAAAATTTTCCACTTAGCTTGGACGTAATTGTCCATAGAACCATGATAGGCGAGATGGTCCGGTGTGATGTTGAGAATAGCCGCTACCACAGGATGGAACTGCACTGTTTGCGACAACTGATATGAACTGGCTTCGACGACATACACGCGCCGAGAGGGGCGATTAGCTAAGTCTTCAGCAATGACCTGCGACAGCGGCAAACCGTTATTGCCACACGCAATGGCATCATAGCCGCCCGAGCGGAGAATGTGGGCTGTCAGTGCAGTTGTTGTTGTCTTGCCGTTTGTGCCAGTGATGGCAATGATCGGTGCGTGTGCAAAGCGGCTGCTAAATTCCAGTTCACCAATCAGTTCAATGTTGGCATTGCGTGCTGCGTGAAGGATTGGTGCACTCGGCGGTATTCCCGGTGAACTCACAATGAGATCGGCTTCGAGGGCACGCTCGAGTGTGTGCCCACCGCATTCGAACTCAATACCTGATTGGCGCAAATATTCGAGAGCAGGGTAGCGTTCCGCTGGTGCAGACTCAGTAACAAAAACTTTGTAGCCGAGCGCCTGGGCTAGCTGTGCAGCAGCTATACCGCTTTTGCCGGCGCCAATGACCGTACAACGCATTAGTCTATGATAAATGGAATAAATTGGTTGGCGCATAAAAGAAATGCTGAGTGCAAATCTACGGGTGGTTCAAGTCCATTTGAGTTCGTGCCGATAAACACATCAAATGCAAAGGATGGATTGGACCGACAAGCATGGCAGCACCGAGCAAATTTCTCAAGCGATTTTTCCGGCGCACAGACGACGGGAGCATATACTTTGTCTGGAACGCTTCGGATGAAGTATCCGAAAAAGTTACGCAAATTCTCGAGCGTGCAGCATACCACTGGCGACGCGGTGAGCTCGAGAGTGCTATCGAACATGCAGAAGCAGCGATACACGCAGAACCGGAATATCCGCAAGCGCATCTCCTTGCCCTTGTCTATGGTATTGAGGGGGAGCGGCACAAGTATGTCCTTCAGTGCATTGAGCGCCTCCCTGATGTCATGAGGAACGCAATGCCATTTACAGCACTTGCTGCAATTGCGGTAGCACTTACTGGCCAGCAACAGGAAGCGGACAACGTGCTGAGTAAACTTCCTTCCCAGAGTCGGACCGATGCATTTTTTCATTTCAGTAAAGCCGAGGTTGCGTACGTCGCACACCAATGGCAGGCTGCCTCGACAAGCTACAACGAGTTGTATCAGATTGACCCAGGTTTTCCGTATGGTCATATTCATGCTGCGAAAGCTTTCCTCCAACAAGGTGAGTATCGCACGGCGGTAACGCTCTTGGAGTACCGCCTCAAGACCCAGCCGCGCAATGCGGAAGTCTATCACATGCTCGGCTGTACGTATGAGCAACTCGGCGATGCTGTGCGAGCGCGGCAGATGTATCGGGAAACACTTGCGATAGAGCCGAATCGTTGGGAGACGCTTTTTCGTATGGGGCGGCTCGAACGACAAGCAAAGCAATTGTCTGTCGCAATTCAACATCTCCATGCTGCATGGACAGGGAATCCTGAGTCCGTTGAGATTGCTCGAGAATTACTAATTGCGTATATCGAATCTGGAAACTGGAGTGATGTCTCTACGGTTTTACCTCTCATTTTTACGCACGGACTCTGCCAAGACGATGCGCGTTGGATCGCGACGGCACTCGAGCAGGGCGAAGCATTGGATTTTCTCGAGACCCAACTTGCGGTTGCATTGCGTAATCAACCACAGCATCCACAGCTACTCTACTTGTGGGGACTGCTTGCATCGCGCAAAGCACGGTATGTTGAGGCACAACGCGCACTGGAGGCGGCAAGTAAACTACTGCAGACAATAGAGGTCTATCTTGCATTAGCGCGAGTCTATGCCGCAACAGGGCAAACGGACAGTGCTATTTGTACATACAATCGTGTGCTCGAACGTGACCCACAAAATGTCACAGCATTAGTCGAGCGATGCCAGTTGCGCATTCGAGTCGGGGAGCTATCAGATGCATTGGTAGATATCGAAGCAGCATTGGTGATCTCGCCTGATAGCGGGATTTTGCACTACCTACGTGCACGCTGTCTAATGGAAATGGGGAAAACCGACCAAGCACTTGTCAGTGTCATGGATGCGCTCCATCGCGATCCGACTCTGACCGATGCTTGGATGCTCAGCAGTGAGTTGTGGCGTGAACGTGGTGAATATGCGCAAGCAATCTTTGCCCTCAAACAGGTGCTCACTCACCAGCCGGATAACGTGGCTGCGCTGATCGCAATGGCTGAAACACAGTTGGCTATCGGAAGGCTCAATGCTGCCAAACAGCACATTGAACACGTCTTGCATCTTCAACCGGAGCGGGGCGAAGAGCTGTACCTGATGCTTGGAAAATCGCTCGAGAAACGTAACCTGCTCAATCGAGCACTCGACCTGTACGAAGATGCACTGCAGCATTATCCATCGTCGATCGAGCTGCGATTCCGTTGTGGCGTCACAGCGCTGAAATGTGGTGCAATCCAGCTTTGCAGCACACAGATCGAACAGCTTGCTCAGCTCGATCCGATCCGAGCTGCAACGCTTCGCGATGTGTACTCTGCAATGCTTGCAACGCAGCGTCACGATCGCTGATAGCGTGCCCACAACACCAAGTACATCGCTGCAGCGATTTTGCCAATCGCTAGCGCAATAGTAGCTGCATACAAGCCCATAAGCGAGGTTGCAGTGATAGCTATACTACTCAGGATAGCCACAGTAATTCCCGACTCAATCAGTGTCGATAGCGTAACAGCACCGACGCGATTGGTGACAATCAATGCCGCACGCTCGATCGAATACGCAGCACTCGTCAGTGGCAGGGGTAAAAGCATTGCCGTTGCACACGTTGCCAGAGGAAGCAGTGCTGCATCTAGGCGATAGGGGAATGAGCCGTACAGTACCGATGAGACTGTTGGCAAAGTGACAATCATTAAGCATACTGTTGCAATACTGCCAACGATGTATCCCGTCCATCGAACGATACGCAAGCTGACACCATAACGAGAAAAAAGCCAAATAGCTACTTCTTGGTATGCGAACAGTGGACTTCGAAACTGAAACACCAACCCATCAACGACGGGGAATGTCGCTAGCGATTCGATTGGTGCGGGAAGTCGAGCCATAAATGCATTGATGATGGGTCCCATGCCCATTGTGATCGTTGACGTTGCTGCCAGCGGCAGATACAATCGTAGGATGCGTGATGGTGTAGGATGGTATGACTCTGGGTCGGTAGTCTGGCGTATGTGCAGGGTTGCACGCCGAGCCATACGCAATGTTGCAAGCATTTCGACGATGACGGCAATGCTGAGAAGCGATGATACCCACACCGCACTATGTTCAGCAGAATGCTCCATCAGCAGTATCGCACTTCCTCCGATAAGAATTGACCCCAAGCGAAAGAGAGTCCCTGCTGCGACGTATTTGTTCATTCGTGCAGCGATAAGAATACCCTGATAGAACCGACGGACGCCTATAGCGCCTGGCCATGGCGTCAATGCGACTATGCACCAGTATAACCGATTCTCCAGTTCTCTGGGCAGATGGAGAACAGCCTCTGCAAGGGTACGGTATATCGGTGGAATCAGCAGCAGCACCATGGCACCAGTGACAGCAGCTGATAATCCGAGTGCAACTTGCTTGACTACTACGTAACTCTGAGCACCCTTGACATATGCAGTGGCAGCACTCAAGAGCATAATGATGGGCGATTCGATGATGAATGCTATGCTGAGTGCAACACCGAATGCAGCCAAATTTGTTGCTGTTTCCGGCAGGCGCGTTATGATGCTTTGTACGATTGGACCTTCGGCAGCCATCATTGCCCAAGTCAATGCCAGCGGAAACCACAATCGAACGATGGTCCCTATCCGCGGTTGCGATACAGTCATTCGTCGTTGAGCTCGATTTCAATTGTTCGGCTGTAGAATCGCCCTTCCGGCAGCGAGTTGTCGTAAAGTAGGACCCGACTACCTTCGGCATGAATCCTCGCACGACCAAGAACCCCCAGCGCTCGTGCAACTGCGTATGCTCTACGCTCGGATAAACGCAGGTTATGCTCGGGATCACCAAGCCGGTCAGTGTATCCAGCAATTGTGATACGGGTTGTTGGCTTGATTTGTCCTGCGATCATCGCTAAGAGTTCCTCTTGCGAACTTGGGATTGTTGCGTCATCAAAATCGAAGAGAATCAAGCTAAATACACGACGTCTTGGCTGGTCAGATTCTATCGTGCGACGAATGCGCAAAGAACGATACGCGTGACCTTGCAGTGGTCGTGAAGATGTACTGGCTATAACTCCTTGTAGCTCTCCATACAGTGTATTGGCATCAAGAGTGCGCCATGGTGCATTGAGTGGAAGCAACGTTGAGGGGAGTGCGCCACCACCCGATTGTGTGGTGATAATGCTTGTGCCTGTATGCAACTGCCACGACCACGTGTCAAGATGAGCTGGAACCGAGCGGAGATGTGCATACACTCGGGGAGGATTCATCTGAAATTCCTGTTCGATGCCATGCAGCGGCGCCAAAATCGCCGGATGTGAACTCGATAGTTCAACACGTGCATTCTCCGCATTTCCGTCGGGATGTCCTATAGGTGAGGGGTGAGTTGGGAGCGAACGGGCAACGATAGACAAACGCTCTGATTCGATCTTCCACACTGTGGTCAGGTATGCCCCGACTTGACGCGCACGGCGAAGAGCTAAGTCACTACGATTGTTTTCGATTCCAATGCCGGTTATGCAACCTGTGATGGTCAATGTTGCCGTCGGGTTGTGACGAAGCCGCCACCCAACAATGTCGAGCAGATGATAATATGCCTCTAATGTCGAGAGTGCTGCGATCTCAGTTTCGTCGAAATCAGTAGCTTGATCGGATCGTCGCTGGATATAACGTTCTGGAATATCGGCACTTCCTTCATCGAAGAACACATATGGCAAGAGGGGGCGAACTTGGTGCTTCATACGCGTGGTAAGTAACACTTCTTCGACGGGACGAAGCTGCCCTGCGCTGTCGCGTGTTACGAATTCACAAGCCAGTTGCAAAGTCGGTGTGGTTGGTTCAACGGTCTCGACTGGTGCCGTCGGGGTCGGTTCTGATTCCTGCTCACGCTGCTCATACTTGGCTGTAGGATACACGCCGAGAAGAAACGACACACCACCGCGTAGCGATACTACCCGCCAGTCCATACCCGAAACGGATCTGCTCAGAGGAAACCATACGGACAATTCAGGGCGAAGAGACGTCGTTGTGGATGTTGGTAACTCCCAACCGACTGTTATTGCGGTGCCGAATTGCACTGATGCTGCTGCTGTAAACTGTCCACTCGTGATATTACGGCTACGGAGACCAGTATCCGGAAATCGTCCACGATTGGCAGGTTCGACTAAATACTCGCCCTGTTCGAACGATCCAACCAGTGGGACTGCCAACCATAAACTTGGCTCGATATACAATGGTAGTTCCTGTACCGGCGCGGAAAATCCACACTGAAACATCATGCCCGGCATGTGAACCGCGGCCCGATGCTCGATTGTAGCCCTTGTTATAGTAGTGTCGAGAACAATCGGCTGCTGCTCGCGAGCTGTAAAGTTGGCTGACATGTTCCGATAAATGATGCGAATCGAGGGCGCTGCTGGCTTTGATGACAACGGTTGTGAAATCGGTAGTGAAGGTAACTCCAACAACGCACCGAAACCAAAACCTTTGCCAAGAGTTGAGCCAAAACCTGGTGAACAACTGAATGTGCCTGGTAATGCCTGGAATTGAGTCGAATGAAAATCATATCCACCATGAAACAAAGCACCGAAGCGGAGAGATTGCGCCTGTACCCCGACGATAAGTCCCATGCACAGTATTGGTACGATAATCGTGTTCATCGCACAATTACTATCGGTATCTGCGTCACAAGCGTCGCAGAGCGAAATACCAAAAGGTAATAGCCCTGTGCAACTGTTGCCACATCTGCAGTGATAACATAGGTACCGCTGCGTAAGTAATCTTTCCACAATGTCCACTGGCGTCCGTCGCTTGTGATGAGAACTAAGGAATGCGGACAATCCTCGATCGCCGATACCGTGACGCTGAGTGCATTAGCTGATACGAGTGTCGAGACAATCTCGAAGGCATTGCCCGTGTCATCGAACAGGCGCGTTGCACCCACTTTGCATTGGCCAATGATGACGACGCTCCCGTTATGCTGAGTCGATGTTACTGCAGGTGAATCCCACGAGAGCGATACTATCTCGACAGGTGTGCGTTCCGCATTTCCCCACACAGCAAGGAAATTCAGAAATGCGATCGTATCACGATCAATGGCGGTACATTCAATGGTGGCAATGGCGGTACGATCCGGTTGTAATTGTAGTGATCGAATCGTAACATGTTCGCTATGAGAGGGAAGCAAGCGGAGAATTGTCGCATTGTATCTGATCTGTAACGTTAGTTTCTGTACTCCGACTTGGTCCAGCGGACGGTTAGTTCCTACTGTTACCGGAAGCGAAATTTGCTCACCGATCAATGCAGTAACCGAACCGATTGCAACGTTAGTGTGAGCACCTAATGCAATGTTGAGTGGTGCCGAGATACCCGTACAGCCGAGCGAGTCCACAATCACATGGTATGTCCCGACACGCGGCGGTGTAAGAGTGCGAGTCGTCGCTCCCGACAGTAGTTGCCCGTCGAGAAACCATTGGTACGAATTGTACACACCAACGGTTGAGAGGACGTTACCATCGAATGTTACCTTGGGCGATGGCGTGGGTATGACGTGGATGTCGACGGTATTAGTAGAACCTTCACACCCGCTCGGCAAACGGACGGTGGCATAGTATAGTCCGCTGGTGCGAACAATGATCCGTGATGAGGTCTCACCTGTATTCCACTGAATTGAGCCTATCCCATCTGGGATCGAAAGAGCAACCGAATCACCTTCACAAAACGATTGTGCGCCGGTCACCGTGATCGGAAGCTGAGAGATTGGCAGTACGAGCACCGTAAACGTTCGCTCGGCTGTGCAGCCGTTGGCATCGGTGACCCGGAGCGTGTAGTTGGTCGTTTCTGTTGGATGAACCAGTGGTGCTCGTGCGGATGGATTGTCTGGTGGTGGCTGTCCCATCCATAAGAATTGAAGCGGCTCTGTGCCGATAATTACGACAGAGTCGAGCGTAATGGGATCGCCGGAGCACATCACAAATTGTCGTTCGCCGATCACCGGACGAGGAGTAATCTGCACAACAATTGTGTCCGTTACAGCA
Source organism: Chlorobiota bacterium (assembly GCA_026416585.1). Taxonomy (GTDB): domain Bacteria; phylum Bacteroidota; class Ignavibacteria; order Kapaibacteriales; family NICIL-2; genus NICIL-2. The sequence goes on from JAOAEV010000094.1 coordinate 14,609, forward strand.
GGACAGCGTACCGAGTTTGTCACGCGGCAGACGAATCGGTACATACCAGGTTCGAGTGTGGTCGGGATGGTAAAACTTGGTTCAGTAGCCCCAGCGATCGGGGTACCATCAGCTTCCCATTGGTACGAGTCATACTGAAGGTTTGTGTTACCGCTCGTTGCGATCAGTGTACGCGTTTCGCCATGGCAAAACTGTGGGACACCAGTCACAACAGCGATGGGAATTGTGATGTTGCAGAATGTAACGAGCACACCGTCGTCGTAGCCCGGGGAATTTGCCAGTTGGGGTTGCTGAGCGTTCCCGACAATCGGGAAATCTGCACTTGTGCTTTGTCCAACGACGACAAAATTTGTATTGCTATTGATGGCAATATCGGAAGAACGGTCCAGAAAGCTGCCACCGACATACGTTGCCCATTGTGTTTCTCCTTGCGGCGTAAGCTTCGCAACGAACATATCGCCGCCTCCTCCACGGTAAATCGGTTGTTGTGCGGCTTTTGTTGGATACTCGCCGAGTGTGCGCCCGGCGACGATAAGATGATTATCCGGATCAACGGCGATAGCAGTCAGCTCGTCGAAACTGCTGCCGCCATGGTATTGAACCCACTGTGCTGCGCCCGTGAGTGGATCGAATGCTCCCAGGAACCCATCGCTCGAGCCACCGAGCGATCGCCCATAGTTGCTACGGAACCACATATCGGTGCTACTCGTGGTCCCGCCCACGATCAAGCGCCGGTCGAAGGATGAATCGATCGCAAGCGTTGTGCAATAGTCTTCGCCATTGCCACCAAGCAGCGTTGCCCAGACCAGTTGTCCCAATCCATTGAGCTTGAAAATGTAGCCATCGTTGCCAGCGGTTTTGATGGTTTGGTACACGCTGCTGCCGAATGTTGGGAAGTTAATGCTTAGGGTGTATCCGCACACGTACACATTACCGCCGGCATCAGTGACGACATCAGTGGCGACATCGATGTTATTCCCACCGATGAAATGAACCCAAAGAGGTTGCCGCTGTTGCGAAAGTTTCAAAACGAAAACGTCTTGAGATGTCGTCGGCTTCCGTGTTGCATTCGGTGTTGCTGGACGGCTCAGTGGAAACACGTCTGACGACGTATGTCCAATGATGTAGATATTCCCAAGGCGGTCTGCTGCAAGTCCAAATACATCTTCGTTGTCATTGCCCCCGCAATACGAGGACCACGATAGTTGTCCCGACGGTGAGAATTCTGCGAGAAAGACGTCGTATCCACTTGGCATCGAGGAAGCCTTTGACCGCTGGAATGCTGTCGCATGAATTGGCAAATCATCACTCTGAGTGCAACCGGTGATGATGATATTGCCGCGCCCATCGAGCACAAGGTCGGAGTGGTCGAGGTTGTGTATTTCACGTCGTGAGCCGCCGTAGTAAGTTGCCCACTGCAGCACGCCGTTGGCGCTGTACTTGGCGATGAAGGCATCATAATCGCCGCTCAATGTTGCCGAATACCCAAAGCGTGTGGGGAAATCCCGTGACTGGGTTCGCCCGAGAACGATGATGTTCTGCTGTGCATCGGTCCGCACGTGAGCGATTTGTTCTGTTCCAGAGCCACCAAGGTAACTCGACCATTCAATTTCGGGATCGATTGTCAGTGGTGCATTCGAGGAAATGGTGTCGTCGAATGCAAAATGAAGAAAGGTACCATCGAGAACATATCGTGTTCGAACTACACGGTTATTTTGAAAAGAGACTGGTGGGGACTCGACTATCGTGCCGAGGGGCGTTGGGATGTGTAATTGTCCTGCTGTACTGATGTGTCCGGAAGCTCCAAGTACCGTCACTGCTACCTGCGAGGGATCCGCACCGGCAGAGACGACGTAGTCGCATTTGATTCGACCGCTCGACGAGTATGTCAGTACTGCAGCAACGCCGGGAAATATCTCATCGAGCACGACGCGGCGAAAGACCCGCACTCCTTCGAAATGCTGATTACCGTGGTAGAAGTTAAGTTGGGTCAGTTGTTGTTCCGTTGCATTCACGATCGCAGCAGTGCTCGTACGAGCACGCAATTCCACTCTTGTTGTACCGAGTATCCGACCGTTCTTGCTGCGAGCACCATAGAGAACGTAGCCGTAGCCATGCGTGGTTATGTAAAGCATCCCGCGATTGAGGGGGGCATAGTAGCGAACCTGCGGCGGAAGTTGACCAGCATTTTCAACAAAACCCTGCACAACTGGCATAGCAGTTGATGCATTCCAGAGTAGAAAAGCCAAAAGACTATACCAGAGAATCGTCCGAACCATCTGTGCAGGTTTTGGAGCATAACATTCACTGGCAAAATTACCGTTGTATGTCAAACAACTATCAGTACACACAATGGAATACGCACACCCGGATGTGCTTCTGACAACCGATCAGGTTGAAGCACTCCTCCATGACACAGAGAACTACCGCATCGTCGAGGCTAACGAAAATCCACTCCTCTATGCGGCAGGGCATATACCTGGTGCAGTACAGGTAGATTGGCTCACAAATTTTTTGCATCCTGTCCGCCGCGATTTGATGTCACCAGAAGAATTCGCACGATTGTGTTCCAAGCTCGGGATTGGACCGGAAACGACCGTGATTTTCTACGGGGATCAATCGAATTGGTGGGCATGTCATGCACTGTGGATTTTCTCGTACTTCGGACACGCAAAATGCTGCCTCATGGATGGCGGTCGTGGCAAATGGTTCAACGAACGCAAGCCGGTCTCGTGGGATGTCCCGGTATATCCCGAAACGCATTATCCTGTCCCTACAGTTGTGCCCAACATTCGTGCTTACCGTGATGACGTACTTCGTCACATCGAGCGCGGTGGAAAGCTGGTTGATGTTCGCTCTCAACTTGAGTATGATGGTATTGTTACGCATAATCCGGACTTTCCTGCGGAAGCAGCGATGCGAGCCGGACATATTCCTGGAGCGATCAACGTGCCGTGGAACACTGCTGTTACTGAGCAGGGGACCTTCAAGTCGGCCGATGAACTTGCGCAGATCTATTGTCGCGAAGGGAAATTGCATCCGGAAGAAGAGGTCATCGTCTATTGCCGCATCGGAGAGCGATCCAGCCACACGTGGTTTGCACTGACGTATCTCCTTGGGTTCCGTTCAGTACGCAATTACGATGGCTCCTGGACAGAATGGGGGAATATGGTCGGAGTACCGATTGAGCGGAATACGGCAAGAGCAACGATGCCCGAAACGCCTATGCATACTGAGGCATCATAGCGCGTAGGGGATGGGATCAGTGACGCCAGCACGCTGGAAACCGCGCAGACGCAGTGCACATGAATCGCATTTACCGCAGGCGATGTCGCTGCGCTGGTAGCAGCTCCACGAGAGATGAAATGGCACCCCAAGTTCGACACCACGGCGGACAATTTCATCCTTGTGCAGATGAATGACAGGGGTCAGTATTGTGATCTGCGTCTCTGGTTTGGTTCCGAGCGCAATGACGCGTTCGAATGCCCGGAAGAATTCTTCGCGGCAGTCTGGATAACCGCTCGAATCTTCTTCGACCGCACCAATCGCAACAGCAGTGGCACCGATCACTTCTGCCCAGCTGGTGGCAATCGCTAAAATGTTCGCATTCCGAAATGGCACATAGCTGCTTGGGATACCGCGACGCTGCAAGTCCGCACGTTCGACCTCGATCTGTGGATCGGTCAGACTGCTCCCACCGATGACTGACAAGTAGCCGACATCAACGACAAAGCGTTCGGTGATTTTATAGTGGTCGCAAATGTCCGTGTATGCTCGCAACTCACGTTCCTCAGTTCGTTGACCATAGTTGAGATGGAGCGCTGCACATTGGTATCCCTCTGCGTGTACAATAGCAAGCGTTACTAGCGAGTCCATTCCACCTGATACTAACACAACTGCTTTCATCGCGACTCTTTCGCTGTGAGATTGGTGAGGAGGTCGGGTCGGCGTTCTTGTGTACGGCGGAGGGCTTGTTCGTAGCGCCATTGGCGGATTGCTTCGTGATCGCCGCTACGGAGCACAGCTGGCACCTCCAGCCCTTGATACACTGCAGGTCGCGTATAAACGGGTGGCGAAAGAAGCCCATCTTGGAACGAGTCGTCGAGTGCACTCTCGACATCGCCGATAGCAGCTGGTAGTAACCGTACGATTGCATCAATGAGCACTGCTGCAGCCAACTCGCCACTGCTGAGCACATAATCACCAATGGAAATCTCACGGGTAACGAGCGCATCGCGCACGCGTTGGTCTACACCTTTGTAGCGACCAACGAGGATGATAAGGTTGGCTTTGAGCGAAAGCTCGTTGACGATTGACTGTGTGAGTGTCTCGCCATCGGGGCTCATGTAGAGCACCTCGTCGTAGTGTCGCTCGCTGAGCAGACGCTCGATACATGCGAAGATTGGTTCGCAACGGATGACCATCCCTGCACCTCCACCGTACGGCTCGTCGTCAATGTGACCATAACGATTGTCGGCATAGTCGTGCAGGTTGTGGAGAACGATTTCGACGATGTTGCGCTGACGCGCCCGCCCGACTATGCCAGTTGTCACAACCGATTCGATAGACGCAGGAACAGCACACACAACATCAATACGCATTGCAGATGTCCCAGATAAAACCTGGTACCAGGACGAACAAATGCAAATGCCATTGACCGCTGCCTGCAAGGCTGCTGGTATATTTGCGCACGTTGCTGACCGAATCAGGATCAATGCATGAACCAACAATTCGATAACGACCAAGTACGCCGTCGCTACGAAGAACTCGAAGAACTCGTTGCACGCGGTGTCGAGCCTTATCCATACAGCTACGATCGAACGCATACATCAGAGCAAATTCTCCAGACCTATCGCGATGATGATCCGGGATTGCTGTCCGATGTCGCTGTTGCTGGTCGTATCATGGCGATTCGCCGGATGGGAAAGGCGACGTTCTTTCACATTCAAGATGCTACCGGATCAATTCAATGCTATATCAAAGCTGACGAACTACCCGCCGCGTACGACATGTTACGACTTCTTGACATCGGGGACATCGTGGGTACAAAAGGATTTGTATTTCGTACGCGTACGGGTGAGATCACGGTGCATGTGCGACAACTGGAGCTACTTTGCAAATCGCTTCGCCCATTGCCGATCGTCAAACAGGAACGAGATGAACAGGGGAACATTATCCTGCACGATGCATTCAGCGACAAAGAACAGCGATATCGGCGTCGGTATCTTGACCTCATCGTCAATCCACATGTGCGACAAACATTCATTGCACGAAGCCGTATGATTGCCGCCATTCGCCGGTTTTTCGACGAACGCGGTTGGTTAGAGGTCGAAACCCCAATCTTGCAACCAATCTATGGTGGTGCAACGGCGCGGCCATTCGTGACTCATCTCAATGCGCTCGACATGCCGCTGTACCTTCGGATTGCAGATGAGTTGTACCTCAAGCGTCTTATTGTCGGTGGATTCGAAGGTGTTTATGAGATCTCGAAGAACTTCCGGAATGAAGGTATTGACCGCATGCACAACCCGGAATTCACCGCGCTGGAGGTCTATGTCGCTTATCGTGACTATAACTGGCTGATGAAGTTGACGGAGGAATTGCTTGTGACCGTGGCTTCACACGTGCGGGGTGTACCGGCACTGCTGCGTGTTGACGGCACTGAAATTCCATTGGAGCGTCCATTCCATCGTATTCGCCTTCTCGATGCGATAAGCCAGGCAGTGGGTGAGCAAGTCGAGTCGCTCTCTCGTGACGAACTCTATGTACTCTGCAAACGACACGAGGTCGATGTTGCTCCATTTGCGTCCTATGCTAAGCTTGTTGACGAGCTATTTACCACACTTGTCCAACCGTCGCTTGTTGCGCCGACCTTCATCACCGATCATCCAGTCGAGATGTCCCCACTTGCAAAACGCCATCGTGATGATCCGAGTGTGGTTGAGCGATTCGAGTTGTATGTCGGAGGCATGGAAATAGCGAACGCATTTAGCGAGCTCAATGATCCGCGGGATCAGCGTCAGCGCTTTGCCGAACAGGCACGGTTGCGCGCCAGCGGCGATGACGAAGCAATGGTGCTTGATGAAGATTTTCTCACAGCACTCGAAATCGGGATGCCGCCGACAGCGGGTTTGGGTATAGGCATTGACCGGCTGGCGATGCTCATGACAGGTGCTGCCTCGATCCGCGACGTGATATTCTTCCCGCTTATGCGTCCAGAGCATTCACCACGACCAGTTGAGGACTGATGGGATACACTCGCATCGTTCCTACTGGTGTTGTGCAGCAGCCAGTGCGGCAGCAATACGCCCTCCATGTAATACTTTTTGTGCTGACGTTCTTCTCGACCCTCATGGCAGGAACTGCTTGGGCAGGACGCGATTTTACTGCTGTCGAAAATTGGGGCGCAGGACTGATCTATGCCATATTGCTGATGACATTTATCTCGGCACACGAATTCGGACACTACTTCGCTGCCCGTGCTCATGGAGTTGCTGCAACGCTGCCGTATTACATCCCAATGCCGATGCCATGGATTATGCCATTTGGCACGCTGGGGGCGGTCATTCGCACGCGGTCCCCGATCCGCTCACGAGCCGCATTGTTTGACATTGGCGTGTCGGGTCCATTGGCGGGGTTTGCCGTTTGCATCGTGTTTTTGGTCATTGGTTTTTCCACGCTTCCAGACATCGAATACCTGTACGCGATTCATCCAGAATATCGCACGATGCCACAGATTCCCACGTATGGGTTGACATTCGGCGATACACTGCTTTTTGCTGCGATGCGGCATTTGTTAGCACCTGTAGGATCGTTCGTTCCACCGATGAACGAAATCTATCACTACCCGTTTCTGTGTGTCGGCTGGTTTGGACTCTTTGTAACAGCGCTCAATTTACTGCCGATTGGTCAGCTTGATGGTGGGCACATACTCTATGCAATGGTTGGGCGGTGGCAGCACCGAATTGGTCGCTGGCTGGTACTGGTGCTTGCGCTCGTCGGTGTTGGACCAATTTTCGATGTTCTTCGGCTGCTTCTGCACGGAGATCATCCCGATACGCTCATGCGCTTGTTACAGCAAATGCTCTTGCCCGTGCTCGATGGCATTGCTTCCGTTGCACCGTGGGCATTCGCGGGATGGTCAGGTTGGCTTGTGTGGGCAATCCTTGCACGATTTCTCTTTGGTATAGCACATCCGCCAATAGATGATCCACTGCCGCTCGACCGTCGTCGACTGGTCGCGGGAATTATCGCGATGGTGGTTTTTGTTATCTCGATTGCTCCGGCGGGGATTTACGATGTCCCGCGGTCGGATTCAGCAGGTCTCATCGGTATTTTCTACCGCAATCCATGACAATCGAGCACAATGTTGATTCAAGTCAGTTGACGACATTCCGCACACGCGGAGCAGTCGCCGAACAGCTCTATCACCTCGAAACAGTGGACGATGTTGTTGAATTTGCTCGTTACGTTGCACCGCAACGACGGCAGTGGCTCGTCCTCGGTGGTGGAAGCAACATGCTCTTGGTGCATTCGGTCGAGTGCGCTGCACGTGTGGAAATTACCGACCGCAGAATTATTGAGGAAACGGCGTCGCGTGTGATTCTTCGTCTCGGTGCAGGTCTCCACTGGCATTCATGTGTTGAATGGGCAGTTGCTAATGGATGGGCTGGGATCGAAGCAATGGCACTGATTCCCGGAACTGTCGGTGCTGCACCAATTCAGAACATCGGTGCATATGGACAGCAACTATCAGATGTGTGCCGGTGGGTAGAGGGTGTTGATGTATACAGTGGTCGTACGGTAACGCTTGCGGCACAGGATTGTCACTTTGGCTATCGTGATTCGGTGTTCAAACGCGAGCGCAAAGGAAATTTTATCATTACCGCAATCGGCGTCGAGCTGGAAAAACGTACTGATGCACGCGTTGCCTATGATGAACTTGCCCGCCGGTTGACTACTCGCGATACCGTGACTATCTCCGACATTTTCGAAACAGTCGTTACACTTCGCCGCGGCAAGCTCCCGCCTGACGATATCGGTAGTGCAGGCAGTTTTTTTAAGAATCCTGTCGTGGAGCTGCATCGTGCTGCACAGTTAGCCGAGCGCTACCCTGATATGCCACGATACCAGCAAAATGGCGCGGTTAAACTGTCTGCTGGTTGGCTCATCGAGCAATGCGGTTACAAAGGCATCCGACGCGGTGACGCTGGCGTTTACGATCGGCATGCGCTGGTACTGGTGAACTATGGCACTGCACGAGGTGAGGATATCCTCCGTCTTGCAGCCGAGATCAAAGCAGCAGTACACGAGCGCTTTGGCGTCGAACTGGAAGAAGAGGTCATCATTGTCTGATACTGCACCGATGAAACCCACCATTACCACGCTCGGTGAACTCAAAGCCAGCGGCTACCGCCCACGTTCGGTTAAAGATGAAATCCGTAACAATCTCGTTGTCAAACTCCGTCGTCGCGAGAGTCTGTTCCCTGGTATCATCGGTTTCGATGAAACGGTTATCCCGGAGCTGATCAATGCCTTGCTCGCACGGCATGACATACTCCTGCTGGGACTGCGAGGGCAAGCGAAAACACGTCTGGCACGATCTCTTGTGAATTTGCTCGACGAGTACATCCCAATTGTTGCTGGGTCAGAAGTCAACGATGATCCGCTGAAACCAATCTCGCGATATGCACGCGATCGCGTTGCTACCGAGGGTGATAGAACACCAATCGAGTGGGTTCATCGAAGCGAGAGGTACGGCGAAAAACTTGCTACTCCTGATGTAACGGTCGCGGACTTGATCGGGGATATTGACCCCATCAAAGCAGCCGTTCGGCGCCTGTCGTATTCTGATGAAGGTGCGATGCATTTCGGGATTATCCCGCGCACTAATCGTGGCATTTTTGTCATCAACGAGTTGCCCGATTTACAGCCACGCATACAGGTGGCTCTATTCAACATTCTGCAAGAGCATGACGTTCAAATCCGTGGGTTTGCGGTGCGTCTGCCGCTTGATGTGTTGATAGTGTTTACAGCCAATCCCGAGGACTACACCAGTCGCGGTCGCATTGTCACTCCGCTCAAAGATCGGATCGAATCGCAAATAATCACGCATTATCCACGCACATTCGACGATGCCATCAGCATTACACGGGAGAATGCATGGATCGACCGCCGGGAGCGCATTATCCTGCCGCGCTTTATTGCTGAGCTTGTGGAAATGGTTGGTTTTATCGCCCGACAGAGCGAGTACGTTGATCAATCCTCTGGTGTCTCTGCGCGGATGACCATTTCCCTGATGGAACTGGTCGTTTCGAATGCAGAGAGACGTGCCATCTTGACCAACGAGAAAACGGTAGCCGTTCGTATTCTCGATTTTCAGCGTGCACTTCCTGCCATCACTGGCAAAATCGAGCTGGTTTTCGAAGGGGAACAGGAAGGAGCAATCAAGGTTGCAAAAGCGCTCGTCGGTCGTGCCGTGCGCGAGCTATTTGCTCGGTATGCTCCCGATCCACTAGCAAAAGTGCGCAGTGGTGAACAGGATATCTACGCACCAATCGTCGCATTTTTTGAGCATGGCAATACCGTTGAACTCGGAGATGAAATGCCACTTGATGAATACTACAGCAGACTGGCAGCAGTACCGGAGTTGGAACGGATCGCGACGACGTATCTGGTGCCCGATACCGACGACCACACCGTGCGTGCTGCCGCAATGGAGCTAGTGCTCGAAGCGCTTCACAACTGTTCGAAAATCGCTAAAGAGGAAAACGCAACCGGTGCAACGTATGTGGGTATGTTGGGAGCATTGCTCCGGGGACGACGGTTGGAAGAGGATAACAACGAGTGATGTTTACCGGTACCAGACAACACTTCCGAAGCTGACAGCGGATTTGGTTGGTGCGTCGTTCCACTGCCCATAGTCGAGCGCAACACCCGTACCTGGGCTAAACGCATCGAGAAACGTCATGGCTGGGGGAAATCCACAAATTCGGCGTGCATCCTGAGTGCGCGCGACTATCCCAAAGAGACGACTGCTTTTGCCGCGTGCAATTGCGTCGAGCACTTCGTAATCTTCGCTACGCAACTGATCGAGCATCGGAGCTGCATCCCAATGGTCTCCAAATCGCCGCCCGATGTGTGCTAAGTCGCCACTGACCAGTACAAGCGCTGTCCGTCCGCTTTGCTCGACGACCGTTCGCAGTGCTTGTAGCACGGCAGAATACTTTGTGTCCGTCTGTGGATGCTGTCCGCTGTGAACGAAGTCATGGAACGAGGTTACCAGAATTGGTAGAACCGTGAACTCACGATCTGGAAACAGGTACTGGACAAACACATGGTGCAATTCGAGTGCATGTTCAGGCTGATAGGGGCTGTCGTTCTTGACCAAGTGTACGCCGGCGTGTTGACGAAGTTTTTCGACGAGCTCGATGTCAGTTTTGATTCGTCCCAAAGGTGTGAGGAAGTCCTTTGTTGTGAGCAAGAATCTATCCTGCCATCCGTAGTGTGATGTGCCGATGTGGACGATCAAATCGAAGTCTGTCTGACGAAGTGCATTGAAGGGATACGCATAATGCTCGGCAGCAACGCGAAAATCAATGTGCGGAATGAACGCTGCCCACGCATTCTGTGGATACGCACGCGCTGGTGCCGACGAGAGGATACTCTCGAGATAGGCGGTGAGTTGATCCGGATCAGATGGATAGACACTGCCGGCACAAACTGGTTCGATAACGTCAGACTCTAAGAATTGCAATGTGCGCCGGTACCGTGGGGAATCGAGCACAAGCTCTTCGTCAAGCCAAATAAGTAGCTGGGTTAGTTGCTGCGAGCTTATTGTCGAACTGAAGATTTCATGCGCTTTTGCTGCAATCTGGTCAAAGGTGCACGAGCCCTCCAGCATCTCCAGCAATGGTTCAAGCTCCGCTTCCAACAGTAGATCCTTCCGCACATAGCCGTGAGGATCGTTGAATGTCAGCATACCGCTCAAGGCATCACGGGCGATGGTAATCTCGCGCCGCAGCGCAAACACTGCCGGCTCTTTCATCGGTCAGTGGCATCGAGTTTACGTTCGACATGCCGCATGAATGCGTAAAAGCCAAGACCTGCAACGACCGATAGCACCGCCGCAATCAGGAACCACAGCTCCAATCCGTCGCCACCGATCAGCGCTGCTGCAGCCATGACCGCCGCAGTTGCATAATGCGCAAGCGGGACGTACCGACGCACTTTTGCGATGTTGCTGCGAAGAGACATTGTGAGGATGTGATGATTCGACTTCGATTGTATTAGCGAAGCACAGACTCCAGCGCGGTTCGAGCATCGGTGCGCTCATCTCGGTACTTGACAATGAGTGCACACGCCATACTCAGTCCGTGTGCGCGTGTAAAGGACCAATCATTGAGCGCTCGTGTGCCTGGAACTACAACAGCCGAGTCTGGTATTTCGAGCGTTCCGTCGCTATTGGCACGGAGGATAGTCTGCCGAACCAGATCGAAGACAGGAACGGAACCGGTGAGCTGGACACCAGCTGCAATCACTGCACGTGCTCGAATGAGTACGCCTTCGAAGATACCAGCATTACCGCCGATGAAAGCATCGTCTTCAATGATGACCGGGCGGGCACTGGCTGGTTCGAGCACGCCGCCGATCTGTGCTCCCGCACTGATATGGACGCGCTGGCCGATTTGTGCACACGAGCCAACCAATGCGTGTGAGTCAACCATCGTGCCCGTGCCGACGTATGCACCGATGTTGATGTACATCGGCGGCATGCAAATCACACCCGGCGCGATATATGCACCACGGCGTATTGCTGAACCGCCCGGGACCATCCGTACACCCAATGAGAGCTCAAGCCGACGAGGTGGTATTGTGTGTTTGTCGAAGAACGTCTCTCCGAACGCATCGAGTGCAACGGTGTGACCATATCGGAACAGCAGCATGATACCGCGTTTGACCCACTGGTTGACGCGCCACGTTCCATCAGCGATGGGTTCAGCTGCTCTGATGATGCCATGTTCAAGCGCGGTCAAAAAAGCCTCGGCAAAGTCCTCGAGTGCTGTATCGCTCGGATTCTTATCATGCTCGAGTGCTTCGACGCTCTCGCGCAGAACGTCGGCGGGTGGTTGGACGTTCATGTGAAAACGCAAAGTTCAACAACTTGTACACCAGACGCGCGGTAAGCAAATCAGGATGGTGCAGTTTTTTGATTGGTGCAAGCTCGACGACGTCGAAACCAACGATTCGTCTGCCGCTTTCAACGACACGCCGCACAATCGCCAAGCACTCTGAGTATGTCAGCCCTTCTGGTTCGGGTGTGCCCGTTGATGGCATGATACTCGGGTCGAGTGCATCAACGTCGAACGTAATGTACACATTCTCGCCCAATGTCTCGACGACCGAGTTTATCCAGTGCTCGCCGTAGAGTCCACGGCGAATAGAACTGGCGAAGAACGTGTGAATGCCTTGTTGACGGATAAAAGCTGCTTCTTCTTTGCAGAGAGCGCGAATACCAACTTGCGTTATGCGTTCCGGTGGTAGAAACTCTGCAATGCGAGCCATCACACACGCATGCGATAGCGGTGTTCCCTCGTACTGATCCCGCAGATCCGCATGTGCATCAAATTGGAGCACACACAAATCTGCATGTCGCTCGGCATACGCACGAACGAGAGGGGCTGTAATCGTATGTTCGCCACCAAGCGCGGTGCAAAATAAACCGGATTGGAGCACCGCTCGTGTGCGGGTTTCGATGAGTGCTAATGCATCACTGAGCGCAAGCTTCTTGACGGGTATCGGTTCAAGTGTCGCTATCCCAACATCAAAACAAAGCTCTCGATCAAACTCGTCGTCGTAGAATTCGACATAATGGCTGGCACGCAGGATCGCACGTGGTCCATCTTTGGTGCCTTTCCCATAGCTCGTTGTACGCTCGAACGGAATTGGTAGAACTGCAATGCGTGCAGTATCTGTGCTGCTATTGGTTGGAATAGCAAGAAAATTTTCATCGGGTGACAAATAGCTAAGCATGCTGTTCGTTCAATGGCAGTCGTAGCGGTGCGAAAATACCATCGCGCAGTCATAGCAATGTTTCACGCTTCTTACGTGTACAGCTATGTTTACACTGGAACATCTGGTGGGATTCCTGACGCTGACAGCGTTGGAAATTGTCTTGGGCATAGATAACATCATTTTTGTCAGTATTGTCACGGGGCGCCTGCCAGTTGATCAGCAGCAGCAAGCACGGCGGCTGGGGCTTTCTCTGGCACTTTTGTTTCGTATCATGCTTCTGTTGGGCATTACGTGGATTGCGGGGCTGACAGCACCTCTGGTTGCTGTGTACGGTCATCCTATCAGTGGGCGAGACATCATCTTATTCGGTGGTGGATTGTTCCTCCTTGCGAAAGCGACACGTGAAATTCATCACCGAGTTGAGGGACTTGATATAGCTGATGAAGGCAAGCTGCCTGTGTCGTCGTTTGGTGCAGCGATTGCTCAGATTATCGTGTTGGATGTTGTGTTCTCGCTTGATTCGGTAATTACAGCGGTAGGGTTAGCACAACATTTGGTGGTAATGATTGCCGCCGTTATCGTTGCGATGGTTGTGATGATCCTTAGTAGTAATGCGATCGCCGACTACCTCCACCGCCATCCAACGCTGGTCATGCTTGCGCTGGCGTTCTTGATACTGGTTGGATTTGTTCTCGTCCTCGATGGAGTTGGTGTTGAGGTCAGTCGCGGATACGTGTACACAGCGATGACATTCTCGGTTGGCGTCGAGCTTCTCAACATGAGGCGGCAGCACCGTTTGCGTGAGAGAGTGGCTCGTCGGGCTACTTCAACGCTGGAACAAGCTTCTTGACCGCTGTGGGCAGCACCTCGAAGATATACTCCGGTGCTTTGAAGAGATTGCGTGCAGCATTGGTGGGATCAGCTAATTTGGTTGTAACGTCGTAAGCGTAAAGATTGAGCACCATGCGACCACCGGTGACTTCGAACGAACCAGTTATGGCGTATTTGCAATTGAGCCTTGCAATGGCACGCCAGAGATCGGATTCGAACTGTGGAGAAGTTGGATCCAAATTAAACTCTGCGAGTGCCTGCTCCATTGTATCGGCGGGAATGACGGTAAATCCTGTGCCATGATCGGGATGATGCATGAATAGTGTCCGTAGTGAATCAGCAATCGCATAGCTGTAGGTGAGTAGCCGCATGTTCCCATCGAGGTTTTTGATAGGGAGAACTGCTACACGGACTTGTGCTGTTGCTGCTACAGCGGCGGTGACCAATGTGAATAGCAGAGAACTCTTCATGGCAGACTCACAGGTTAGTGGTATTGGTTGTCGGCGTGCTCATTCCATGTTGACGTGCCAGATCTTCGATGTGATCAAGTAGCCGGGCAATGGTTGCAATCGTCGCATCAAGCTGGTCCCATGTGTTGTCGCGAGCTATCTGCATAACATCAGCACCGCACTCAGCTAATTGATTGAATCCGAACTGCCGTGCTGATCCTTTCAGTGTGTGTCCGAAACGGTAGAGTTCTTCACGATCCTGTGCACCGGCAATCTCTCTCAGCCGAATGGCGCAATCATTCCGCCACGAGCAGATAAACTCTGGTACGAGTTCGAGCAGAATTGGATCGTCGGGTAATTGCATTGTTGGCTCCAGCAATCGAAAAATACTGGCATTGGCGAAAGGTCCTGTAAGCCGGATTCTGTCGGTGCTTTTGTGAAGCACGTGCAGCCATGTACCTTGGGCATCGCATTACTGCGAGCCTCTTGTGCGACCTACCCGATGCGTGCTTCTCTCGGAGGAGAAGCGCCTGCCACGCGCAGGACATCCGCATCTACTTGGTCTTGCACCGCGTGGGGTTTGCCCTGCCACACGTGTCACCACGTGTGCGGTGCGCTCTTACCGCACCATTTCACCCTTACCACTGCCGATGGTGGCAGTGGCGGTGTCGTTTCTGTGGCACTTTCCGTCGGCTTTGCTCGCAGGCATTGCCGCCTCGACGTTATCGAGCACGCTACGTGGTGGTGTCCGGACTTTCCTCACCGGCTTATATGCAGCGCCGGCGCGGCTGCACGGACCTCCCGCCAGTGCCTATATGATTTCTTCTTCCTCGATCCGATAGTGCTCGGGATAAAGAATTCGACCACAGTGCTCGCAGACGAACATGCGATCAGGTTGATTGCGCATCTCGACTTGCACTTGCGGCGGTATTGCACTAAAACAACCGCTGCAACTGCCTTTGCGGACGTACACTGCCGCGTCGGCGTGATAGGTGCGAATCCGCTCGTACTCAGTGTACCAGTCCGGGGGCAATTGTTCGATGATTGCTTTCCGCTCTGTTTGGAGTGTACGGAATTCATTGTCTTGTTCAGTCGAGAGTGCGTTGAGTTCTTCTTCACGCTCTTGGAGTTCCTTGCGCACATCCTCGACGTCCGCTTGCTGTCGCTCAAGCAAGCCCTTGAGGTTTTCTTCCTTGATGGTATTCTGTGCCAATTCCTGCTCGATTCGTAGCCGCTCTTGGCGGACAAATTCGATCTCGTGTGTAATGGCATCGAACTCACG
>JAOAEV010000103.1 GCA_026416585.1 Chlorobiota bacterium
TTCAGATCCGCGATCAAACATACTATCGCGTCCGTGTTGGTGCGTTTAGCTCCGACATCAGTGCACGGCGTGCAGCCCAAGCGCTTGGTCTCAATTCCGCTGCTGTATGGATTGTGCGAGTCGAGTAACTCAGTACTTCAAAACTCGAGCATAGGCGTTCAGCCATGAAACGGATATATGAAGATCAACACATACTCGTACGCATCCCATGGGATAGCAATACTGCCAAGGGCTTCGTTGGTGCATTGGCGTTGGTGGGACTATTGCTTTTGTTAACCGAAATGCTTCCTGCTCCACGCACAGAGCCGCGAGCAATTTACTACGACGTTCTCGCCACCGTTACATTCGGCGCCGGTGATGGCAGTGGACTCAGTAAAGGTAACCTCGCATTAGAAGGCATTCGTGCACGTTCACTGCGTACATCTCAACCGTTAGCAGATGCTGAGCGCGCTGCTTCTGCTAATTCTCGTTCGAAGCATGCTAAATCGCGCACCAGCAGCGATGGTGGCAAATTCGTTCCAATAGCTGAACGCGAAGCATCACGTACCCTACCGCGTGATTCGTTGGCGAGCAAAGAGCGCTCAACTGGCAGTGGCACATTGACCAGTGGCGATCGCGATGGGCAACTCGAAGGCACTGGTCGCGGAAAAACTGGAAGCGGACCTGGTACTGGACAAGGTTATGGCGACATCGAATGGGGAGGCGGTGGTAGTGCAGTTGTGGTTCGGAAAGTTGTACCAAAAGCTCCGGATGGTTTATTGCGTTCAACAATTGTCAAGCTGCGTTTTGTTGTCTCTCCCGATGGAGACATCATCGAGATCCGTCCGCTGATTCGTGGAATACCTGAAGCAGAATCAGCCGCAATTCGGGCACTACGTCAATGGCGATTCCGCCCACTCAATAACGACACACCTGTCGTGGGGATCATCACTTTCCGGTTCGACGTCAATTGAGTAAGTCCTCCCGCCTTCGCACACTGCTCAAACACAGCAGCATTCTCGGATTGGGCCAAGCTGTGTTCTATGCGATCTATTTTTTCGGTATCCGCTTGATTCTAAGCACTCTGCCCAAAGAGCAAATCGGAGAGCTCACCTACGTGCAACAATGGTCAACAGCTGCTCTATCCATCGCGATGATGACCGGTTACAATACGTACATCGTGCATCGGTTACGTTCTGGGACAAATCTTAGAGAAGTGTTTTCAACGGTCGTCTGGCTACGCGTGATCATCGGTATTGTGGTAGCTGTTTTTCTGGCAGCGATGCTTGCAATGATCAGTAGCGTATCTCCGGTAACAACCCTTATCGGTTGCTGTGCAGTCGCGCTGATGAGCAACAGCTACACGCTTCGGTACACATTCGAGCTGTATCATCACGCACGCATGGAATTTGGTATTCTGGTCGCACTCATGATAGTCGATGCAGTTGCCATCGTCATCATGCTCAATGTCTATGCTGCCCACTTGAGCGCGACAATCGTTTTGACCATTCAAACCATCTGCACTCTGCCGAGTGTGGCTATCCTCCTACTGCGAACGCGGAAGAACGGCCATCTCTACGCCCGCATTGATAAAAGTGCACTCGAGGAGCTATTTGGTACAGCTCGTCCCTTGAGTGTCGTCACGGCGTTGGTCTATACGCACATGTTGGTAGACATCACACTGCTCCAACGGCTTGCTGGGTCAGAGATGGTTGGCATTTATGGTGGCTCATTGTACGCAGGTCTGCCTCTTATGGTTTTACAGGGTGTTCTCTGGTCGCCACTGATTCCGCTATTGAGTCGATCGCTGGTTGAGTCGCCCCAATCTGCCGAGGCAGAGTTATCACGTGGAATTCGAATGGTTACGCTTGTTATTGTGTGCGTAGCATGCCTTCTTGCAGCGTGTATGCCATTGATTATCGCCATCCTAACTTCTGGTAGGTTCAATGACTATCAGGTAGAATTTTACCTGCAACTGTTGCTTGCGACGCTCGGATCATTGGTATTCGCAACACAAAGCATCGGAGCCTTAATCGGACATTACCGTGTCTCATCGTTGAGTGCTGCGATGCTATTGCTCGGATCACTCTGCTTTGATTGGTGGCTCATTTCAGCAAATCAAACTAATGGATTACTTGTCGCGAAAATGTTATCCAATCTTCTCGCCATTGGAGCAGCTACTGTGTGGTGGTTGCGCTCGCGCTATCACTCAGTGGCATGGATACTCGTGCGCTCAGTGGTATGGATAGGCTTCCTCGCTGGAGCTGTGTGGGGCACTATTGTGTGGATCGACTCTCTGATTCTACGGAGTGTTCTCCTTGCTCTTGTTGCCGGATTCTCGGCATATGCTATCGGCATTCTACAATGGGAGGACAGAGCATTGATTGGAGTATTGATGAGCCGCTATCGTGCTTCGCCGTACCGTTCGAGCGAGAAATGTTGACCCAGATATAAACGCCGAACATCCGGATTTGCTGCGATTTCTTCGGGGGTTCCCGAACAAAATACCGTGCCTTCGATGAGAATGTAGGCACGATCGGTAATGGAAAGCGTCTCGTGGACGTTATGATCAGTGATCAGCACCCCGATGTTGCGTTCTTTGAGGCGCCGCACCATTGTCATGATGTCTTCGACTGCGATTGGGTCAATTCCAGCAAACGGTTCATCGAGCAAGATAAAACGCGGATTCGCGGCTAACGCCCGTGCGATCTCTGTGCGACGCCGTTCACCGCCAGAGAGCATATACCCCTTGCTGCGGCGTATATGCGCAATGCCGAACTCTTCGAGCAGGCGCTCTGACCGTTCTGCACGTTCCCGACGGCTCATCCGTTGCAATTGCAGAACAGCCATGATATTTTCCTCGACCGTAAGCCGCCGGAATATTGATGGTTCCTGAGGCAAGTATGCGATTCCCATCCGAGCGCGCTTGTACATCGGTGCATACGTTATATCCCGACCGTCGAGACGAACACACCCCCCGTCCGGGCGTACCATCCCAACGATCATGTAGAATGACGTAGTCTTCCCAGCACCGTTTGGTCCAAGAAGCCCGATACATTCCCCCTGACGAACGCTATAGCTGGCACCCGAGACAACTGTGCGCTTTTTGTACACTTTGACCAATCGCTCTGCTTCAAGGATGCTGCCCTGGTGCATGTGCAATTACCGACGACGTTCGAGAACAAGCGACTTGGTTAGAACCTTCCCATCACGCTCAATAACGACCCGCAAAGTTTGCCCAACAACACCATCGTTAATCGCAACATCAAGATCATCGCGAGAATGTATAGGCGTTCCATCAATTTCAACGATGATGTCGCCAGGTTCGATACCCGATTTTTCGGCGGGTGAATTGCGTGCTACTTGGACGACGATAATTCCGTCATCGCGGTCGGTTTTGTACGCACGCTTATAGTCAGGGGTGAGATAATCAACTGTGAGCCCGGTGTAGAATTCTCTATCGAGTTTGACGCGGTTCCGAAGCAGATCAACGATACGCTTGACTCGATTGATTGGAATAGCAAAACCTATCCCAATGGAACCAGCACCTTGATAGGAGGTTGCCGTTGAAAAAATAATGGTGTTGATGCCAATGACGTCCCCATTGGCGTTGACAAGTGGACCACCTGAATTGCCGGAGCTGATTGCTGCATCGGTCTGAATCATACCCCGATAGATTCGTTTCCCATTGGGAACATACTGAGCTGGCTCAACCAGATTGACACCGACATTGCTCACCACGCCCAATGTCACAGTCGGCTTTGCATTCCGGTCAAACAACCCGAACGGATTACCAAATGCGATCGCCCATTCCCCGACGATAACATCGTTCGAATTGCCTAGACGCAGGTATGGAAAATTACTCCCCTCGATTTTGAGCAGTGTGACATCGGTTACAGGGTCACTCCCGATGATTTCTGCGTTGTACTTTTTGCCACCAACAGTGGTCACGATAATCTTCGTTGCCCGACCAGCGACATGGTCGTTGGTAATAACATACCCATCAGATGAAATCAGGAAGCCCGATCCAAGCGAGCGAATTTGCTGACGTTGTCGAAACTCCGGCACACCCCGAAAAAAATAGCGGAAGAACGGATCATCCATGAAAAAATCGCTGAATGGGCTCGTGACAATCTCACGCTCTTCGATGACATTGATACCAACAATCGCAGATGAACATCGCGCTGCGACATCGGTAATAACCGTTCGCCGTGACTGGGTGATCGCTGCATTTGCCGACTGAGTTGTCGCCTGGGACTCCTCATAGATCGGCTGCTGACGATGCGCATTGCAACTGGCTGCAATTCCAATAGCAACACCAACAATAGCAACGGTGGTAATAACGATGGGTCGCATATGCCGGTTTCTAAACAATCAACGGTGCGCAAACGAACGGGCGACCGTTTTTATTGTCAACGGAATCGTTCCTCAATCCATTGTCCGATGCGTCTGGCGAGATCGTCAGGTATCCAGTGCTGACCGTCGAATTCGATCAACGAATACTTGACGTTTGCCGCACGGTACAACTGACCGATCAGCTGCGCCGTTTGTAGTGGAACGATCGGATCGTTTCGTCCATGGACGTGCAGTACTTCAATTCCATATCGCTCCAATACACTGAGTCTCTCAGCAATCCCGCCCCATTGGTAGTAGCTCGATGCAAGAAGCACGACGGCTCGGAACTGTTCCGGATATCGCGTCGCAAGAACTTGAGCAAAGAAACCTCCCTGAGAGAATCCAACAACAATTGGTAGTGACGAGCGAACGATTGGCAGCGTTCGTTTGGCTTCATCCAACACAGCTTGATACCATTGCGCCGACAGTTCGGTAACCGCTGCATATAGCGAGTCCGGCACACCAACTTCGTCGGCGGCAGCAGAAAGCCGCATCCGACCTTGTGCAATCGTTTCGGCGATTTTCACGTATGGCGCTTCCGGGCAAACAATGATAGCACGTTCCAATCCAAGTGCTTTGGCCCACCGGAGCATCATTACTGGTTCATTTCCGTTACCGTGCAACAGCAGGACGAGGTTATACTGCTGAAGTGTGTCGTAGCTGGGTGGAAAGAGAATCCGATATCGTCCGATACGCTCTTGCCGGGCAAAACGGAGTGGATACTGTGCCGCCTCGAGTGCGTTTTGCTCGATCTGGCGCCGAAGACGAGACCCGACAGGTGCTGTTCGAATAGGTCGTAGCAGCGAATCAGTATCGAGTATCCCTACCGAGCTAAAACCAGCGCTTGCAGCGGCTTGAAGAGCACTGGCAGCAGAATCATACCATCGGCGTTTTGCATAGAGCCGTGCAAGGTTGAGCAACGCTGTCGTGTCGCGTGGATTAGCTGTTGTCCAAAGACGATAGTACACCACCGCAGAATCATCGTTCCCCTGTTTGGCCAAAAAGTCAGCCCGTTCGCGTGCTGTGCTCGTCGGCACAAGCGACTGTGGTATGCGTTGTACTGGTTGCGCACTGGCTATCGCTGATATCACGACCAGTACACACAGTGCCCGGAACAGGAGTCGAACCTGCACGTCCTTACGGACACTACACCCTGAATGTAGCGCGTCTGCCAATTCCGCCATCCGGGCATACATCATGCGGAGAGGGTGGGATTCGAACCCACGAGGCCCGTTGCCGGACCTAACGGTTTTCGAGACCGCCCGATTCAGCCACTCTCGCACCTCTCCATCGCGGCGCAAAAATACGAGTTGGGCTGCAGCATGC
>JAOAEV010000071.1 GCA_026416585.1 Chlorobiota bacterium
TCATTGCACTGACCTACGACCGGCGTCCTACAACGATCGTTCCAGAAGAGCTGGAGATGAGCTCAAGCGTCATTTACGGTACGTTCAGCGAATCCTGAGACAGACCCGAGCGTCGCACGGCTCGCTCGAAGTGATACGACAGGAATCGCTCAGCAAGAGACTGGCATTGCACTACCACCGATGGCGCCAGCTCAACCGTACTGAGTTGCTCAATCGGCATGGTCGCTAAGTGGACCACGGCACGTGCTGTCTGCCAATCCACAGTGCCGGTGTCTGCGTCCGACAACTGCTCGAACGTACCACTATCGAGCCGAAAGCGATAGAACCCTCTATCGCCGAGCATCTGCTCGGTAGCACCAATTTGAAAACCGTGCGCCGCAGCAAATCGGAAGGCAAAAGCAACCGGGTACATCATCGGCAGAATATCACTCCGATCAAGCGCAGCCAAGCTCGAGGAGAGGAGGGCAAATACATCCGGCACCGCATGCCCGGGCAATTCCAACCGGAGCACAATTTCCACCATCGCCATAGCTGCCAGTGTGTGCTCGTAGCTTGACGGCACCCGACGTCTCAAGACTACCCGCTCCGCGCTGCGAAGAATGTGCAGCTCACGACCAGGCTTGACGTAGTACTGCACGAGGAGCTCCTCCAGCGGCTGTAGCAACCCCGCAGTACGACTTTTCGCCGAACGAGCACCCTTGGCAAGCACGCTTTCGATGCCGCGCTCCGCTGTCAATAATGTTGCAATCACACTCGTATCGCCATAGCGAATGCGGCGTAACACGATCGCGTTGGTGTGCACAAGCATTGCTACGAGTGTGACGTGGTGGTTATGATGTATTCGACAATTTCCCAGTCGAAAAGGGTCGTGATCTTTAGGTTGTACTCCTCACCAGCAACCGTCACGACCGGATGGCCGAGATATTCGACGACACTGGCATCATCAGTCGCCTCGAAGCGATCAGTAGTGGCAGCACGATGAGCCTCGACCAGAAGTTCGCGCCGAAATACTTGTGGTGTTTGTGCCATTGCCAAACGCCCGCGTGGCATTGTTGATTCGACACGGCCATTCGAGTCAAGAAGCTTGATGGTATCTTTCGATGGCATAACCGGAACCGCCGCACCATGTGCTACAGCAGCATCCACAACACGACGAACCATTGCCACCGACACCAAGGGGCGTACCGCATCGTGGACGATCACCATCTCGGTATCCGCCAGTGCCGGATGATCGAGAGCACGGGACACTGATTCTTGACGCGTTGTACCGCCATGACAGAGCGTCACTGTGCTGCCAAGAGGCGCAAGCAGCGTCTGAGCATATTCGAGCCACGCAGCGTCGGCAGCGACAATGGTTGGAACCTCCCCTACCGCACGACGGAGTGCACTGATTGTCCGCACTATAACTGGGACACCTGCCAACAGGCGATATTGCTTCGGCACATCACCGCCAAAACGTTGTCCGCTGCCGGCTGCCGGGACGATAATGCCAATATTCATCTGCACACGCGAACATACATTTCCTGCTCAAAATTACCTGCTGTACCGCTTCGGTGCTATGTTTGCAATGCTCCACTCAGTAATTGTTCCATGACCAGACCATCGCGCTTCATCCTTGCAGCTGTCATCTGCTCTATACTGCCAGGCTGTACTACAACGACGAGAACAACACCACAGACCGTTGCGATCGGCACGTTCAACATCGAGTGGCTCGGCGATGGGATCGAGCCAGAGCAGAAGCCCCGCACCGAAGAAGACTATCAGGCAATCGCTACATTAATCGCTGGCAGCGGGGTCAACGTCCTTGCTGTTCAGGAGATTGAAAACGACAGTGCACTAAGGCGGCTGTTGCGTTACCTGCCTGGCTGGCAGGGTATGCTCGGGCGCGGTGGACATCGGCAGAACGTTGGGGTCCTGTACGATTCAACCGTGCAGTGCAGACCGATCGGCGACTACTATCCCCTTGCTGTCAACCCAGAACGTAATCGCGCTGGCTTTGTCGTGGAATGTCGAAAAGGTCCGTTCGACTGGCTCATGATGGTAGTGCATCTCAAATCCTCCTCTCGCTACGATTCAACCGATGAACTCCGACGGCAAGCAATCGAACAACGCCGCCAGCAAGCGACACTTCTGGCGCAATGGGCAGACTCGGTACTCCAGCATTCGCGGGAACAAGATATTATTATTGCTGGCGACTTCAATGACTACCCTGGACGGTCACGACTGCCAACACTGACTGCTCTCGAACGTGACACAACACTAACATTTCTGACTGCAGGGATGTCCTCGTGTCTCGATCACCGGCGGAATGCAATCGATCACTTGGTAGCTTCGCTGAGCGCTGCACGGCGGTGGATTCCCATGCGGCGACGCATGATTGACCATCGCGCACGGCTACCCAATATCGCTGCTAATCGCATCAGTGATCACTGCCTGGTTGTCGGGGAGTTCAGCATCGAGCCTCCAGATAACGACTAAAAACAGTTTGTTTATCGTAAGTTTTTGTCGTAAGTTAGCACCGGTTCATAAGTACACTCATGGCAAGTGTACGGTGTGGTTCTCTGCCAAAGCATTTGATCGATTCAGAGTTGGGTTATTTCTTTTCCTCAAGTTTCACAATCACTCGGAGCTGCAGATGGAACGCTTTCTTTCCCTATTGTTACTGGTGGCGGTAGCGGCGACTATCGCGAGTGCGCAACACCCACGCACACCGCTGTTCGAAGAGTTCACCGCAAGCACATGTCCGCCCTGCGCTACTGTCAAACCCTATGTCGCACAGTTTGCCGAGCAGTCACCAGATGTGGTAACTGTTACCTATCATGTGTGGTGGCCCGCTCCTGGCGATCCCTATAACGTCCACAATGACGCCGACAACCGCAAGCGTGTTCAGTACTACAGTGTTACTGGCGTTCCCGATGCCTATATGAGCGGCACAAAAATTTACCCCGGTAGTGTTGCAGCATTGCGTCAAGCTGCCGATCAGGTCAAAACTCGCTCGACGCCGCTGGCAATGACCATCAGTGAAGATCGCAGCAAGAATCCCATCGAAGTCACCGTTACGCTCAAAAACGACGGCACGACTGCAATTACCGGTGCCAAACTGCAAGTAATGGTAATCAACTACTACGCCGATCTGACAGCACAGCTCCAGGGGCAGTCCCAGCACGTGTACACAACATTCGAATATCCCCTGCTCAAGGCACTTCCCAATGCCGATGGCACTCCACTCACACTTGCTGCGGGTGAACAGAGAACGATTACGTTGACCTACTCACGTGGAACAGGGAGCGTATGGGTACCGAACATGCAATACGTCATCGCATTTGTCCAGCTCGATGCCAACAAAGAAGTTCTTCAAGCTGCCTCGACGCTTCCTGATTTGCTCAATCGTGTCGAGATTACCTCAGCAGCACCGCGGTTTGGGTTGATTGCGCGTGGGACTACATACTCGCACCAGCTAACAATATCCAATCCCACCACACGAACACAAACCGTTGCCGTTCGGATCAACACGTCCTCGTCGCTCATCCCAACAGGTTGGACCGTTAGTGTCGAACCCCAGCAACTGACACTGCAGCCTGGCGGAGAACAAACTGTCTCTGTGCGCTACACTTCACCGAACACCGGAGGTTTTGCGATGGCTGTCGTCAATGCCTTCCCCCAAGGCAACGGAATCAACGATACTACATCGTTTGCCACCGGCTACATGGCGGAGCAAACTAAGTATGCCATCATCTACGGTTACATGGGGGCCGGTATAACACCGGTCATCCAAGCCATCACCAGCACCACCAAATATGCAAGTGAAACAGCGGTCATACCACCAGCAGCAGCAGTCGAACTCGATTTGCCATGCGAGGCAATCGTCCTGCCGATTGATTTTGCCGGACGCGGCGCCCTGCAAAATCAAACGCTCATGAACCAGGTATTATCCTGGATTCAAGATGGCAAACGCCTTTTCCTTACTGGTCAGATCGAAGCGTTCTACGCATTCAATGTGCAGGGTGGCTCGCTGACAACCCGAAATTTCTTTCTCAACACGCTCGGTGTACGTGGCGTTCAGACATTCCCACGAACTGTCGGTTCAACGACCTACCAGGAACCATACTACCACTTTACCAATGACCAACAGGGTAACATCACTGGGCTTCAAACATTCACCGTCCGTGGAGTCAACAACGATCCGATCAGCAACGGCGTCAATCTAACTCTCAACCAATCGACCCAATACTACAACCTCTACACAGATGTACTCCTGCTGACAGCAAATAGCCCCGCTGTGCCCATTTTTACCTACGACAACAACCAGCAGTATATCGGTGGCATTCGCATCGAAGCGAATAACACGCGCATCGTCTATACCACATTCGGCTTGGAGGCAATCAGCAATGCCACTGCGCGTAATCAGCTTGCCCAGAAAATCATGGATTGGCTCACCGCAGCAATCGCACCGCAACCGAAACTCGAATTAGTACAAACATCGAGCGAAAATTCTATCCTCTTCGGTGCCGTTGCTGTCGGAAATCGCAAAGCACACACGTTCAAGATTCGCAATAGTGGTAATGCAGATCTGGTCGTTAGCGAGATCGCTATGGACCCAGCTGATCAGGCAGACTACGGCGATGTATTTGTCATTACCGATGGTGGCACTACACCAGCCACCATCTCCCCAGGCAATGAGCGCGCGGTCACGATCGAGTTCCGTCCGAAAAAAGTTGAGGATATTCAAGCAGCCGTCTTCCATATCCGTTCCAACGGGGGAGACGTTGATTTGACTGTACTCGGCGATGGCATTCAATCCTCAAGCGTTGAACCGACAGAAGCATCAAATGGCAGACTCTCGCTGTCGGTAGCACCGAACCCAGTCTGGACTGATGCAACTGCAACCGTGGCAGTCAACGGAACCGCTCCCGCTGACCTTGTGCTGCTTGACGTACGCGGCGCTGAAGTTGCTCAACTGGCAACCGCCATGACCGGCGCACGCACTGTACAACTGGATGCATCCACAATACCCAATGGCGTCTATCGCTTGGTATTGCGCAGTAACACCGAGCGTGTCAGCGTACCAGTTATTGTCGTCAAATAGTGGCAGCGAAACAGCTTTTTTTCCAGTGGAGCCTTTCGCATCGCAAAGCGAAAGGCTCCGCTTTTTTGTGTTCGTGCCACTACATACGGACTGAATGCTGTGCTCGATGTCATTGATGTATGCTGCAGACGGCTTCCTGCTGTCGAGGTCCGATTCCCGTTTGGTCCAGAAACGCTTGTCTATGCAGTTGAGGGACGGATGTTTGCACTCGTCGGACTCGACCATATTCCAACTCGGCTCAATCTCAAGTGCGATCCCAACCGCGCAATCGAGTTGCGCGAACAGTATGCGGCGATCACTCCTGGCTACCACATGAACAAACGCCACTGGAATACCATTCTGCTCGATGGGAGCGTGCCGTTGCACCTTGTTGAGGAACTGATCGTGCACTCGTACCGGCTTGTAGTCGCCCGATTACCTCGTATGCGTCGGCAGTGGTATGAAGCAGAGCTCGCCCGACGTGGCATCTGAGGTATTTTTGCTCAGCATGACCCGAGTGACGTACGTTCTGCTTGCGTGCATTCTCGCGGCGGCTCTCCACGCTGCCGACACCCTCTGGAGTGGCGAACGGCTGCCGCCCTTGGTGCGGATGGTGCGCGTCTATGGCGGCAGCGATGAGCGCCAGCCCCCGATTTTGCTCCTCCAAACGCCGATGACGCGCAGTGTGCCCACCGTGGGCGCCTCGACGATCACGATTGAACTCGACATTGCCGCCAGT
>JAOAEV010000118.1 GCA_026416585.1 Chlorobiota bacterium
TCCCGGCAACGTTGACCTCTTCGGTCATTTTCCCAACCAAACTCACGACGAGAATTTGGGAGGAGTTTGTCGGTACATCGATCAGAAATTCACCATCGGAGCGACGAACAACCGTCCCCACTTTAGTACCCTTCACACGGATAACAGCACCCAGGAGTGGCTCTTTTGTGTCAGCATCGAGTACTTTTCCTGTTACACGGCGTGTATCTTGGGCGTGGAGGGTCGTAACGATACCAACAGCAAACGTAGCGACACATGCCACCAAGGCACATCTCGCTAAAAATCGACACAAGGGATTCATACGAACACCCAACAAATGGTTCAACAAACACCACACACTTAAGAAGAGAGTTACCCTCTGCCAGGTCTTACCGTAATGCCTCGCAACGTTCGGTGGTGATTGTTCCCTCCATCTCCCGGCGCAAACATACAACACACAGGAAGATTTTGCAATGAGCTACACGTTGAAACGAAAATAAATGATATCTCCATCAGCAACCTCGTAGTCGCGACCCTCGATGCGATAGAGCCCGGCTTCTCGGACTGCCTGCTCTGAGCCAAGTTGTTCCCAATCAGCATAGCTCATTACTTCGGCACGAATGAAACCGCGCTCAAAATCAGTGTGAATAACGCCTGCTGCTTGCGGTGCTTTTGTTCCGCGACGTACAGTCCACGCGCGCGTTTCCTTTGGCCCAGCGGTGAAAAACGTAATCAAACCTAGCAAGTGATAGGCATGTCGAATCAATCGTTCCAGCGCTGGCCGCTCCATTCCCATTTCTGCCAGAAAAAATACTCGCTCGTCCGGAGGTAAAGTCGCAATATCGGCTTCGATCTTGCCACTGAGAACGAGAACATCTGCTCCCTCACGCGCAGCATGTTCACGTACTACACGCACATAGGAATTGTCGGCTTGAAGACCAGCTTCATCGGTGTTTGCGACGTACAGTATTGGCTTTGCAGTCAGAAGAAAAAGCTCAGCAAGCCACTGCTGTTCAGCATCGGACTCAATCACAAATCTGCGGGCAGGATTACCTGTATTAAGATGTGCATCAAGTCGGTCGAGAAACGATCGCTCCGTCGCAGTATCTGATTGCCGCTTTCGGGAGAGCGCTTCTTTCCGGCGTTGTACCGTTTCAATGTCCTTCAGCAGCAGTTCAGTCTCGATCACTGCGATGTCACGGATTGGATCAACACCACCTGCGACATGAACAACATTCGCATCATCAAAACATCGCACTACATGAATAATTGCACTAACTTGCCGGATATGGGAAAGGAACTGATTACCTAATCCCTCTCCTCGCGAAGCACCTTCGACTAATCCTGCAATGTCCACAAATTGAACTGTCGCTGGAACGACTTTTTCACTGCTATAGGCAGCAGCTAAGCGTTCAAGTCGTTCATCCGGAACGGGCACGATACCAATGTTTGGTTCGATAGTGCAAAATGGATAGTTCTCAGCCGGAATGCTACTGGCTGAGAGCGCGTTGAAGAGTGTGGATTTACCGACATTCGGCAATCCAACAATGCCACATGATAATGCCATGATCTGATGATGTTGTTTGTGGTGATTAGATCAGCACTTGCACGCCAAGCGCCCAATAACGTTCGCGCTGGTCGAAAAACATTCCATGGATTGAATAGCCGCTATAAAAGTATCCACAGACCGCAAGCGTCGGCAGACCAGACTTGAGAGCAACACCAACTTGCAGCGAATGGGCTGGCACCGAAACGCCACCAATCGGGACAACACGAAGATCATAACCCAATAGCATCGGTATCCCCGCTTTCCAATACCACTCGACTCCGAGTTGTGGTATCAAGCGCCCGACCGGCCTCGGCAATTCCTTGACTGTCAGCAGGTATGTTGCGCCACCATAAATACGCACATTCGGTACGAACCACTCATGCGCAACAATTGCATCAATAAACTCGCGGCTATAGACGAATGGGCGCTGTCGGAGCATACCCGTCGAGTCAGCATAGCCATCGGCAAAATGAGCGGAGATATGCGACAGGCGCATCCGTACAGCAACGCTATTTTCACCGAGTCGAAGTAACCTATACGTGCTGTTGATACCAAACATGTAGTCAACCGCTTCAACAGGGAATTTGAGATTCGCTTCAGATCGCAAACGAGTGTATGTAAAACCATCGAGACCGACCGCTACGGTTTCCTCACGGGATGAGCCAAAATGTTCCTGTGATAGCAACAATGTCCAAACGTCGGCAGAATATCCGATATCGAGTCGGACTCGCTGGATGGATGGTTGGTACTGGAACCCCATGCGCGGCTCGTAGATCGCAGCGACTAAAGGCCGGAACACCTGCTGCGCTGCCACCACCGGTGTTGGTTGTTGGTCGGATTGGTCAGCAGTAGCGTGTCGTGCCGATCCAGTTGCAAAGCACACAACACAGAGAAACAATATCAATGCCTTCACCGATAGACCCCGCGCTGAGAACACTCGACAAATTCGATGACGTCGGCAACGATGCCATTCGGTGAAGGATAGCGACGACGGTACTCGGCGATGCCATCGCTCATGTTGTAGCCCGAGAAAAATGCGATCGAATAAAATGTTTCGAGTGCGTCGATTTGCTCCTCAGAAAAACCACGTCGCTGCAAACCGATACGATTGATACTTTCGATCTTGACTGGATTTCGCCCAACTAATGCATAGGGTGGAACATCCTTGGTAATCATTGCATCAGCAGCAACCATTGCGTGTTTGCCGATACGGCAGAATTGATGCACCTTTGCAGTGCCACCGATGACTCCCCAGTCGCCAATCTCGACATGACCACCGAGTTGCACGGCATTGGCGATCACGACGTGATCCCCGACAACGCAGTCGTGTGCGACATGGACATATGCCATAATTAAACAATCATTTCCTATCCGCGTGGCGTCGGTGTGCGACGAACGATTGAGGGTGACAAATTCACGAATTGTTGTCCGATCGCCGACAATGACGTTCGTGTAAGAGCCATCATATTTCAAATCCTGTGGCTCGGCACCAATCACGGCGCTGGGATACACCTTGCAATCACGTCCAATACGCGAGCCAGATAGGATGACCGCGTGTGGATAAATTTGCGTGCCCTCTCCAATGACAACATCATCTTCGATGATTGCATACGGACCAACTCGGACGTTTTCCCCGATGTACGCTCCTGGTGCAACAATAGCTGTGGAATGGATAACCTGTGGCATTACGCCTCCTTATCGACAACTGCAGCCTGTAGGTCCGCTTCGGCAACGAGTTGCTCGCCAACAAATGCTTTAGCATGCAAGGCGATTGTATTGAATCGTTTCCCGGTCATGACAACATCAAGAACTAATTGATCGCCAGGAATTACGGGCTTGCGGAATTTGGCATTGTTGATGCCCATGAAGAAGACAAGCTTGTCGGTATCGTACATTCCATCAACATTTAGTAGCAGAATGCACCCTACCTGCGCCATCGCTTCAAGAATGAGGACACCCGGCATCACCGGACGTACAGGAAAATGCCCCGGAAAGAATGGCTCATTGATCGTTACGTTCTTGATGCCGACAATGCGATTGCGTTCGCTGTCGAACTCGACTATGCGGTCAACCATCAAAAATGGGAAGCGGTGCGGCATAATCTTCAGAATCGCATTGATATCGAGTACCGCACCATCGGCACGCTTGGGCTGATACCGGCGCAACAGTCGCTTTTGCTCATAGTGTTTGCGAATCTTTCGCGCAAATTCGATGTTGCTCGCATGCCCCGGTCGCGCAGCTAAAATCTGCGCTTTCATTGGAACACCAACGAGGGCCAAATCTCCCATCAAGTCAAGAAGCTTGTGTCGTGCCGGCTCATTCTTGAAGCGAAGCTTGGTATTATTCAAGATTCCGTTCGATCCGAGCACGACGTTATGTTCGATGCCGAGTTTGCAGAGAAGAGTGTGCAACTGGTCACTCTGCATATCGCGATCGACAATCACAATCGCATTGTCAAGATTGCCACCGCGAATCAATCCTTGATCCCATAGCATCTCGACTTCATGCAAAAAACAGAACGTCCGCGCCGGCGCAAACTCTGTGACAAATTCCTTTTCGAGATTGAACAATCCGGTGTGCTGACTTCCCAGAGCGGGGTTGTTGTAGTCAATCATCACCGTCACTCGATAATCGTCGTTGGGAAGAGCAACAAGGTCAACCCCCTTCTCTTCGTTGGTGTAGCGGATGGGTTGATCAAACACCAGATACTCGCGTGGAGCCGATTGCTCGATGATTCGCGTTTTTTGGAGCGCCTCTACAAACGGAAGCGCACTGCCATCACCGACGGGCGGCTCATTTGCCGTCAACTCCATCCGGCAATTATCAATCTGCAAACCGACCAGCGCAGCCAAAACATGCTCAACAGTATGAACTGAAACTCCATCAAGCGAAATCGTCGTCCCGCGTGCAATATCAGTGACGTAATCGGTT
Source organism: Chlorobiota bacterium (assembly GCA_026416585.1). GTDB lineage: Bacteria > Bacteroidota > Ignavibacteria > Kapaibacteriales > NICIL-2 > NICIL-2. The sequence continues at coordinate 4,460 of JAOAEV010000118.1, forward strand.
AGTGCTGGAATTTCAGGGCTATTGGGGATATCGGTTCTCACGAAGCGATACCCATAGTGTTCTGGTGCCGGAAGAAACGTGATCGTGGATGAGTTGCCTGTATGCAGCCCAACCCCCGAAAAACTTACCGGCCCGCTGATCGTACGTTGACGGTCAAGCATAGGCAGTCTAATTTATAGTCGTGCAAAATTACCGTTGCACAGCAACGGAGGACGTTCTTCAGTCCTGTTCGTCGCGGAGTTGATCAGTTTGCTTGGGCACCGACTTTTGCAGAAGAGTTTCCAATAGTGGTAACAACTCCACAAGTCGCCGCAGCGCTGCTTCGCTACGTAATCTACGACTCAGCTCTTGAGCTGGTGTCCCGCTGTACTGGCCTGGTTCGGTGATGGATTTCGATACTCCAGCTTGTGCACCAATGATTACGTCGTCACATGTAACAGTGTGTCCAGTAAGTCCGGCTTGCCCGCCGATACGATTACGTTGGCCAACGACTGTACTACCGGCGATGCCAGCCTGAGCAGCAAGTGCACTGTTCTCTCCAATGACAACGTTATGGGCAATGTGGACCAGGTTGTCGATCTTTACCCCACGCTTGATAATGGTTGAACCGAGTAGCGCTCGGTCAATACACGTATTGGCACCAACATCAACACCATCTTCTATGGCAACGTTGCCAACATGGTGCAAGCGACGGTAGCTTCCATCTTTCATTTCGAGATACCCAAACCCCTCCGAGCCAATGACCGCACCTGGTCCGACACGGCAATCTGCACCAACGATACAATCACGGCACACAATCGCACCAGCCCCGATGACGGTTCGCTCACCAATTGTCACATTATCCTCGATCACGGCATTTATCCCGATCTCGACATCTTCCCCAATTCGGCAATGTTCACCAATAACGACACCGGCAGCAACACGTACTGATTTTGCGAGCGTGCTCGACGGTGCAATCGAAGCGGTGTGATGGATCGCGCCTCCTTCGACTTTGCTACTGGCAACCAGGTAATCAAGTAAATCCGCCACAGCGTGCTCAGGCGCCGAATGGAGCAGTCGGTGTACTGTGTGCGGTAAGTGATGGGCTAACTCTGGCGCAGTGATCACGGCGCCAGCTGACGTTCGCTCGGCGTAGGGTACAAATTCACGACGCGCAAGAAAAGAGATGTCGCTGGAGCGTGCATGTTCGAGTGGCGCCACCCCAGTTACTATAAGTCCAGCATCTCCCTCAATGCTCGCTCCGATGATTGCAGCTATGTCCGATAGCCGTAAGTGGAATTTCATATGTATCAGAATCAGTTGTTGGTGAACTTAGCGCGGGATGTCGTCCGAAGCAGGTTCCGCAGACTTCTCGCTCGTGCGGCTTCGACGGCGAGGTGCTGGGGGCGACTGCTTCTGTGATGCTTTATTACGCTGGTCTTCTTCGATGGCTTTCGCAAGCTCTTTTTCAAGGTCATCAGCAGTGATGTTGAGCTTTTTCATGACCTTAACCGTCAAGTCATACTTCGGATTGACATATGGGATGACTTGCGTGCTTTTATCGAGCACGATGTCGAAACCTTCGTTAGCTGCAACGTCCTGTACAGCAGCATAGAGCTTTTCTTCCACTGGGCGAAGGATCGCTTGGCTCTGCTGGTCGTACTCACCCCCGGGTTCGAACTTCTGTTTGAGGAATCGCTCACGTTCCTCTTTCAGTCGCACAAGCTCAGTTTCTTTTTGCTGTCGCTCATCGGCACTCCAGACAAGGCGGTTTTTCTTGATTTCCGTTTCAAGTTGTTCGATAGCTTTCTGACGCTCTGCTGCCTCGCGTTTCCAATCATCAACAAGACTTTGGATGCGCTGTTCTGCTTGTTGCATTTCTGGCCAGCGGGATCGAATCGCATCCGAGGCAATATATCCGACTTTCTGTGCTTGCACCGTGGCAGTGCTCAGCACCGTCACCGTGACGACGACTACGATACGAAACGCGCTGACCAGATTATTTGCCACGCTTGATACGATCAAGGACTTTGTACGTGATGTCGGCTTTATCTTCGGCAAACAGCAAGAAGCTCGAACCGCGATCGAAGACGAAGTTGTAACGCTCTTCTTTTGCGACAATAGCAACCGCCTCTTGGACTTTTTTCAGGATCGGGCTCAGAAGCGAATCTCGACGACGCGCAAGTTCACCTTGTAAACCAAACTTTTCTTCCTGATAGAGCGCATACTGCTGCTGGAGGGCACGCAGATCATCTTCCTCTTTGCGCTGTGCATCGGGGGTCATCATTGTTTTCCCTTTTTGGTATTGCTCGAAGCGTTCCTTGAACTTTACTTCCAACATCTGCAGCGTATCGACGTAACGTTTGCGTAGCTCCGTCAATTCCCGGTCTGCAGCGACTGCTTCGGGAAGTTCTTTGGCGATCTTTTCAAGATCAGCAACCGCAATACGGAGCGGTGCATCCTTCGGTACTGCATCTTTTTGTGCAACAAGTGCTACTGGAATCAAAAGAAAAACTATCAACCGACGGAACAGCATTGAAACACTCTCAAGTTGTGAAACTATCATCTCACCGGTTCCCGAATTGGATATGAAAGTTCCATCCACCACGCGCACCGGTGACATTGTCAATATCGAAACCGTAGCCGTAATCGAATCCAATTAATCCGATTGGGTTAAGCAAAATGCGCATACCTACCCCTGCCGATCGCTTAAGAGTAAACAGGTCAGCTTGACGCAATGACGGCCACGCATTACCTGACTCCGCGAATGCAAGAACGTAAATCGGCATGGGATTGAGCGACAGTGCAAATCGCAATTCAGCCGTTTGACGAAAGTACGACAGATTGTTATTGCCTGGTACACCTACACTCCGATCGGAATAGCCACGGAGCGGAATCACATTGATACCGGCAATTCCGTTTCCACCCATGGCGTAGTACTGAATCAGCGGAACAATACCATTAGGACGATTGCCGAGACGTCCGACGCTACCGAATTCTGTGTTCAAATACAACACTAAGCGATCGAAGCCTTCGATCTGAAGGAGAGGATTGACAAACTCCACTTGCAGTTCGTTCTTGAGAAAGTCCGATGAACCGATTCCCAGTGCTCCGAGCGATGCTTGTATCGTCCAGCGAAAACGAGAGCCACTCGATGGGAATATCAGATTATCAAAGCTGATGCGGCTAATCGTCTGCATAAGGGACACTTCGTTGAATGTCCGCGTAGGTTCAAGCGTTTGTGTGTACTCGACTTGACGCTGATAGGTCAACGACCAATCACCGCGGAAAAAGTCATCCGGGAAACGGAATCGGCGACCAAGGTTGATCGTTCCACCTGTGCGACGTCCTTCGATATTCCAAAAGTACCGCGTATCGTACACGTTGAAGCCGACCGATGTTGGCTGTCCGAACAACCATGGCTCGGCAAAACTGATACTGAACGTTTGGAAACGGTTACCTTGCCCGAAATCCCATTGGAAACTAAACACCTGCCCTGCTCCACCAAAGAGTGGGCGGCTAATATCGAAATTGTTGAAAGCAACACCAATCGAACCTGTTAGACCAAACTGCCCGGCATATCCAATCGAGGCGTTAAGCACATCGGTTGAGCGCTCTTCAACCTGATACACCAAATCCACCTGATTCGACGAACCAGGTACACGACGTACGTCTGGACGAAGCTTTTCAGGGTTGAAAAAGTTGAGAACACCAAGACCCTTGACCGAACGAATGATTGCAGCACGGTTGAAGTAGTCTCCCGGACGCGTAAATAATTCTCTTCGAATAACTCGATCCTGGGTCTTAGTATTACCGACGATGTCCACACGACGAATAGTGAAGCGGCCTCGTTCGAAAATTCTCACCGATAGGTCCACGCTATCGGACACGACGCGCTGCAAATCGTATAGGATCGTTGCTTCCAAGTAGCCATTGTCCAGATACAGCGAACGAACGTCTGTTTGGTCCTCGTTTCCATTGATGTTTTTCTCAATCCGATCGAGATCAACTGGACCACCAATCTCAACATCAAGACGACGCACCAACAGCGTACTTGGAAAGACTGTATTGCCATCAAAGCGCACAGAACGGAGGTAATAACGATGTCCCTCTTGCATTTTCACGACGATTTCGATAGCCTTCCGAGGGCGATCTATGGCAAACTCAATACCAAGCGTGTCAGCATCAATAAAACCCCGCGAGTGAAAATATCGTAGAATTGCTGGTACATCCTTTTCGTAGAACTTCGCACGATCGAAAGCAGCCGAACGCCAGAATTGCCACCATTTTTTCGGTTTGTTCTCTTCCAACGCTGCTACCAGTTCATCCTGTGTAACTTGTTCAACTCCCTCGAAACGTACACTACGGACGATGTATTCATCTCCTTCGGATATCGTCACGATAACATCGACGTACCCTGGAATCTGTGCTGTAGCCGTATCGAGTTTGACATCAGCAAAGAGCAACCCTTCTTTCTCGTAGAGTTTGAGAATGCGTTGACGCATCAACGCTAAATCACTGTACGGAAGGAGTTCGCCGGTTGCTTTACTCACTGCTTGTTTGATTTTGTCAAGGCTGATTTCCTTGTTGCCGTGAATCTCAACCGCGTTGAATCGTGGCACTTCACGGACAACAATCTTGATAAAAGCACCAAGCGAAGTGATCTTGTCAACAACGATTCGAATGTCTGAGAACTGGCGTCTTTGCCATAGATTGCGGATGGCCTGCTGGAGAACATCTGAGCGTGAATCGAGTCGATCGCCCACACGAATTTGCGCAATAGCTAAGATAGTGGCTTCATCAACAAAGCGATTACCCTCAACCACAACGCCGGCAATACGTGGAGCTTCCTGTGCCCTGCATGGTAGGATGCCGAGCACACATGCTGATAGCAGCGACGCGATGAATATCGAGCTACGCTTCACCGGTGCGCTGTGAATAATTCGAACAACCGTTCGAATGACCGACGGAAGCTAATGTCCTGTACGTCATTACGAACTTGATCACTCGTCATTCCGAAGCGCCGTTCACGCCGCGCATATTCGGCAAGTGCTCGATAAAACTCTTGCCGACGGAAATCGGGCCAGAGCGTTTCGGTCGAATACAGCTCTGCATAGGCGATTTCCCACAAGAGAAAATTGCTAACGCGCAGTTCGCCGCTCGTGCGAATCAGTAAATCTGGCTCCGGTAAGGTGTGCGTCGAAAGATACGAGGAGAACTTTTCCGGTGTAATGTCCTCCGGAGACAACGTACCACGACGGACATCAAGTGCAATCATTTGCACAGCACGGAGGATGTCCCAGCGTCCGCTGTAACTGAGGGCTAATGTCAGAACCAGCCCACGATTGTTTACTGTGCGTTCGATTGCATACGTAAGAATTTTCTGCACTCGTTTGGGAAGTGCTGTAATCTTGCCAATCGCATTGATACGAACATTATTACAGTGGAGCTCTTCAACTTCCGCACGAAGGTAGTGCTCAAGTAAGCGCATCAATGCATTGACCTCTGTTTGAGGACGCTTCCAGTTTTCCGTGCTGAAAGCGTAGAGTGTCAAGTATTCAATGCCTAACTCTGCCGACGCTTTGACGATATCGCGAACCGACTCGATACCTTCCTGGTGCCCTGCAACGCGAGGTAGGCGACGTGCATACGCCCATCGTCCGTTGCCATCCATGATAATTGCTACATGTCGGGGCAACCGACCAAGTTCGCGTAATGCTCGCTGGCACTCAACGTCGTGTTCGTGCCGCTCACTCAGCCACTGTTGCGGTGTATCCATTGCGTCAAGCTCACAAGGAAATAGAGCATGCGAAAATAGTGCTCTTGCATACCTGCTTTACTGAAGTATTCCGATACAAGCAAAATGCGCTGTATATTTGCGTGCTCATAGCAACATGTGCCTATTACTGCGTGCGTTTGCTGTCGGGCTTGGATGGAGGAGTAACCACAAACCACGAGGTTCTTTGATGGCAACGAATGTCACCAAAGCAGAACTCGTAGATTTTTGCGCGGAAAAGACCGGATTGACCAAACTGGAGGTCAAAGCGATCGTCGAATGTCTGCTCGACGGAATCAAACAAGCAATGATCCAGGGTCGCCGGATTGAAATCCGCGGATTTGGCGTGTTTACCGTCAAACCGCGCCGTGCACGATTGGCTCGTAATCCACGGACTGGCGATCCAGTACCGCTCGGTGAACGCTATATCCCAAACTTTCGACCGTCGGATGAATTCGTTGCAGAAGTCGATAGCAGTATCAAAGCGCGGGTACAGCTCGATCACTCTTCCCGGTAGAGAGCACGTACGTTTCATTGGTCAGCGTTTACCATTGAACACAGATCGTGCGCGCTAAGCTGGCTATCGGTGTTGTTATCGCGATTGTTGCGGTTAGCACGTTTGCCATTCGCCGCGCAATCGTTGCTGAACATGAGCAACGCGGTCGCCAGCAGTTCGCCACCCAAATTGCCGAGCAACTCGAAGCTCTTGAGCAAAGTCGTCGCGTTGACGAGCTGCGTCGTACTCAGCGATTACAACTTGATCAACTGGTAGACTCGTTACGGCGAACACCGAACGATACATCGCTCCTGGTACCGATCGGCAATTTGATGCTGCAGGTAGGCGATACACTTGGTGCATTGCAAACCTATCGGCGATATGTCGAAACGGTCAACCGAACAAATGTCGTCCCGCTGACCGATTATGCGTATTTGCTCTATTTGACTGGCGATCGCGATGGTGGCAGGCGACTAACACAGCGGGCAGTGACCTTGGCACCAGGCTATCAAGTTGCGCTCTACAACATGGCGGTGATGGAATTCGATCGCAATAACATCCATGCTGCTATCAAGTGGATGGAGCAATGCCGAGCAGTAGATTCAACATCGCCTCTTGGTCAGCTCTCCGTCCGCGCACTCGAAGAACTTCGGAAATATCGCTAAGTATGCTGTTGTCACCGTTTTGTACCACAACTTACAGTGTCTGAATTATGCCTTGCGGACGGAAACGTAAGCGCCACAAGATGGCCACACATAAACGAAAAAAACGCTTGCGGAAGAACCGGCACAAAAAGAAAAAACGCTAAGAGACGCCGAGCATGTTCTCCAGAACATGCTCGGTATCTACTTATTTGCTCACATTATTGGCAAAACAAGCTATGGCACTGCGCATTGCAATCAATGGATTCGGTCGAATCGGCCGGCTGGTTTTTCGTGCGTTGTATCAACGCTACGGTGATGCCGCTCAAGTTGTGGCAATCAACGATTTGACCGATGCGGCAACACTGGCTTATCTTCTCAAATACGACTCGGTCCATGGACGGTTTGGCACTGGTATCAGCGTAGAAAATTCAACCATCATCGCCAATGGGCACCGCATCACAGTAACTGCCGAACGCACAATCGAAACACTTCCCTGGCGCGGCAATGTTGATGTGGTACTTGAATGTACTGGTCAGTTCACCAAACGTGCCGACCTGGAAAAACATCTGATCCACCAGCCACGGGTAGTGATTCTTTCGGCTCCCGGGAAAGACAAGCTCGATGCAACGGTTGTTCTGGGAGTCAACGACCATGTCCTCACAGGAACAGAACGTATTATTTCGAATGCATCCTGCACAACAAACTGCCTGGCACCGATGGTAAAAATTCTCCATGATGCATTCACGGTTGTGTCGGGGTTCATGACAACCGTACATGCATACACAAATGACCAGCGTATCCTTGATCTACCGCATAAGGATTTGCGTCGTGCGCGGGCAGCAGCACTGAATATCATTCCCACAACAACCGGTGCAGCACGTGCCGTCGGCGAAGTTATACCTGAACTGAAAGGGAAAATCGATGGTTTCGCAGCACGTGTCCCTGTCGCCGATGGTTCTTTGACAGACTTTACTGCAGTTTTATCGAGAGCTGTCACCAAAGAGGAAGTCAACGAGGCGTTTCGCACAGCTGCCACGGGTCCATTGAATGGCATTGTCGAATACAGTGAAGAACCTCTCGTCAGTAGCGACATCGTCGGTAATTCACACTCATGCATCTTCGATGCACTCTCGACACAGGTGATCGGCAACACAGTTAAAGTGATCGGTTGGTACGACAACGAGTGGGGTTACTCGAATCGGCTCGCAGATCTTGCAATGCGTTATTCGGACTGATTGGAACAACGACCATGATCCGACGTCTGGCACAACTCGATGTTTCCCAGCGACGAGTTCTTCTTCGTGTCGATTTTAATGTTCCCCTGACACCTGATGGCAGCGTTCGTGACAATACACGTATCGTTGCAGCGTTACCGACACTCGAAGCAATTATCGAACGCGGGGGAATACCGATTGTTCTTTCCCATCTTGGTCGCCCGAAAGGTAATCCATCACCTTCATTCTCTCTCCGACCAGTTGCAACACACCTGCAATCAGTGACAGGTCGAAAAGTACATTTTGCCAGCGACTGCATTGGCTCTGCTGCAAAAGATGCTGTCACAGCAGCACGCGTTGGCGAGATTGTTCTGCTCGAAAATTTACGTTTCCATCCAGGTGAAGAAGCCAACGATGAGTCATTTGCAGCGGAGATTGCCCAGCTCGGTGATGCCTACGTCAATGATGCATTCGGGGCTGCACACCGTGCACATGCAAGTATCAGTGCTTTAGCACAGCATTTCGTTGGACGGCGTGCTGTAGGGCTACTGATGGAACGGGAGTTGAGCTACCTCTCGAAGGTGTTCGATGACCCGCCGCGTCCGTTCGTCGCAATCGTTGGTGGTGCAAAGATTGCCGATAAAATTCGGGTGCTACAAAATCTTCTCCACCAAGCAGATTTTGTTCTCATTGGTGGAGGACTGGCAAATACATTCTTCGCAGCCCAGGGGCATAACATCGGTGATTCTATTGTAGACGAACGGTACATCACTCACGCCAGGACACTATTGAATTCTTACGCACCGAAACTATACCTACCTGTCGATGCCGTCGTCTCCGATGAACTCAGCGAGGCTACGCCGACGAGCGTATATGAAATCCACTCGATTCCTCCCGACGCGGAATTGAAAATTCTCGACATCGGTCCAGACACTATCGAGTCGTTCGCTGATATCATTGCAACGGCAGCGTTGATCGTGTGGAATGGGCCAATGGGTGCTTTCGAATTCAAACCCTTCCGACGCGGAACTCTTGCGATTGCTGAGCTTGTTGCACAGGCGACTGATCGTGGTGCAACAACCATTATCGGTGGTGGCGATTCGATCGCGGCTGTACATATGGCAGGTGTTGCCGACCGTATTAGTCATATCTCGACTGGCGGTGGTGCAACACTCGAGTTTCTGGAAGGTAAAGTACTGCCCGGAATCGCTGTGCTCGAGGAATAGCAATCGTTCCCTATTGCATCCGTCTTGGTACGGAGCAGTGCACACCTGACACATTTGACAATGCGACAGAACACAGTCGGCGGATTCAACTCCTTTGTCTCCCCGAGCGTCAAGCTCTTGATCGGAATCAACGTCGCGGTATTTCTCCTCGACTGGCTTGTGCTGGGAATGTTGACATACCACGGCGTGCGACTCGATCAATGGTTGGTCGAGCTTTTTGGTCTCATGCCTGTTAGCTCCGACCATTTTTATCCATACTGGCAACTGATCACCTATCAATTTCTGCACGGCGGTTTTTGGCATCTCTTCTTCAACATGTTTGCCTTGTGGATGTTCGGATCTGAATTGGATTACCTGTTAGGTTCACGACGATTTCTGACGTACTATTTGCTCTGTGGAGTAGGTGGAGGTATCGCTAATCTCTTTGTCAGCAATGCTCCGACTATTGGAGCATCGGGCGCAGTAATGGGTATACTTGCTGCGTATGGAATGACTTTTCCCAATCGTCCGGTCTTGATGTTTCCGTTATTTATTCCGATTCCAGCCAAGTTCTTCGTTTTGATCTACGCTGTGATCGACCTGTATTCCGGATTGACAGCGACAGACTCCGGCGTTGCGCATTTTGCACACCTGGGAGGAGCACTGACTGGATTCTTGCTCATTCGATATGCACGAATGTTTAGCCGTACCCCTAACAGCGCCCCTATCGAACCCATCTCGCACACGCAAACAATTAAACAAAAGTCTATCAAAGAAAAATTCATTAAGCTTTCATCACGCTTCGAAGAAGCTGAAAGCAAGCCCATTTTCCATGGAGCGTCGTTTTTCTACAAAGGCGAATACATCACAGAAGAAATGGTGGATCGCCTCCTTGATAAGATCGCTGAACATGGCTTTGATGCGCTGACCGAACACGAAAAAGATATTTTGTACGAAGTCAGCCGTCGTATGCAACAGTCATCCTAACCACCTTGTGCCGATGGAACTGCCCATTGTCAACTCGGATCAGCAGAGACACGAGCAACCGATTGCAACTGCACCATATCGACGCCGGTACAGCCATCGTGTGTACGTCGGAGATGTACCGATTGGTGGCAACGCACCAATTGCTGTTCAATCCATGACAAAAACAAAAACCGCTGATATCGAGGCCACAGTCCATCAGATTCAGCGGTGTGCCGATGCCGGTGCAGACGTCATGCGAGTGACCGTCAACGATTGGGACGCTGCTGAAGCAATCGCTGAAATTGTGCGGCGCTCACCTGTGCCGATCGTTGCCGACATCCACTTCAATCACGTTTTTGCATTGAAGGCAATCCAAGCAGGCGTCGCGAAAGTTCGCATCAATCCAGGGAATATTGGATCACGGGAACGAATTGCACAGGTTCTCACTGCTGCAAAAGAGCGTGGTATTCCTATCCGCATTGGCGTCAATAGCGGCTCTCTCGAAAAAGACATTCTGGAAAAGCATGGCTACCCCACTGCAGAGGCATTATTCGAAAGCGCGATACGACATGTGGAAATTGCCCAAGACTTTGGCTTTGACGACATCATTATTTCTGTCAAATCCACCGATGTGCGCCTAATGATCGAGGCATATCGGATGATTGCTGAGCGCACGAATTTTCCACTTCATCTGGGCGTAACTGAAGCTGGCACAACTCGCGTTGGAACAATCAAGTCAGCCGTCGGAATTGGCACACTCCTCGCAGAAGGAATCGGCGATACGATCCGCGTCTCACTGACTGATGAACCAGAAGAAGAAATTCTGGTCGGGAAAGAAATCCTCCGGTCACTTGGTTTAGCACAACGGAGTGTAGAAATTATTTCCTGTCCTACATGCGGACGAATTGAGGTGGACCTATTCTCCATCGTGCGTCAAATCGAGGAACGCATCAAATCTATTCGGAAGCCAGTGAAAGTAGCACTCCTTGGATGCGTCGTCAATGGTCCAGGTGAAGCCAGTGAAGCTGACATCGGGATCGCTGCTGGTCGCGGTGTCGGAATCCTCTATCGCAAGGGACAGGTCATTCGCCGGGTCAAGGAAGAAGAGATCGTCGATGCTGTCATCGAAGAAATTTTGAATTTTGTACCAGAGGAAAACAATAATCACGACACTCATTCGTGAATAGCCCCAGAGCTGAGCGGTATTCTCTCCCCTGAATGCCGCGCCAGAGGTTCGAGCCTGACACAACCCCAAAAGCTGTGTCGGGCTCTTTTGTTTTTAGCCAATAGCTGTTCGCAACCGAGCAATGTTCTTTGCGATTGCACCATCGTCAAAAACAGCTGCTCCACTAACGATAATCTCCGCTCCCGCACGCACAACATCAGAAACATTATCAATACCAATGCCACCATCTACTTCAATTGGGATGGAAAGGCCTTGTGTGTCGAGCCACTTACGAAGCCGTTCGATTCGATGGAGCGTCTGGGGTATAAATCTTTGCCCCCCGAAGCCAGGATTAACACTCATCAACAGAATGTAATCCGCTGCAGATGCTGCCTCGAATGCAAATTCCAATGGTGTAAGTGGATTGAGTACAGCTCCTGCTTGGGCGCCAAGGAGACGGATTTGTTCGAGTGTTCTGTGCAAGTGCATGCACGTTTCCACATGGACGGAAACCCACTGTGCCCCTGCTTCCACAAATGATTGGATATAGCGTTCAGGCTCGACAATCATTAAATGACAATCGAGAGGTAGCGGTGTCAATCGCCGTACCGTTGCGACAAATGCCGGTCCAAACGTGATATTAGGGACAAATCGTCCATCCATAATATCAAGGTGAAGAAGATCTGCCCCACCTTCAGTACACTGCTCTACCTGCTCAGCCAATTGCGCAATATCAGCCGAAAGTAACGACGGTGCGATGCGAATTCTGCGACTCATTGTACAATACGTGTATAATCTTTCAGCGAAGTCCAGAGTGAACGCAGTTGCGCTAACAAACGAACATTGTGGACACGAGCATACGTGATAGGTTCACTGAGCAATAACGCATGCATCAATGCAGTAACGCTATCGCGTTCTGATGGCGTTTCGATCCCTGTAAGTACACCCAAAAAACGTTTGCGCGAAATTCCCAGCATTAGAGGCACTCCGAGCGATGCAAAACGCCGAAGATTTGCAAGGAGTGCAAGATTATGTTCGAGAGTCTTACCAAATCCAATCCCAACGTCTGCGATAATGTGCTCGATACCAAATCCGGTAGCAACTTCGATGCGCTCGGAAAGAAAAGCATACACATCCTCGACAACATTGTCATAACGTGGATCTAATTGCATGGTACGCGGAGTGCCGCGCATGTGCATCACAACGATAGGAACTTGCCGCTGTGCAACCAATGGGAACATATCGGGGTCATGCATGCCAGCACTGATATCATTGACAATTGTCGCACCAGCATCAAGTGCAGCCTGTGCTACGGTTGCCTTTACCGTATCGATGCTAATTGGAACCTCTACCCCCGCTTGGCGAATCGCGTGGATGACTGGTACAACACGCTGTATCTCTTCATCCGCAGGAACCGGATCAGCGCCTGGACGCGAGCTTTCACCACCGACATCGAGCATCCCCGCACCTTCGGCGACCAATCTCACAGCATGTTCGCAGGCGTGCTGCGTGTCACGATACTGACCACCATCGCTAAATGAATCAGGCGTGACATTGATGATCCCAACAATCGTCGGGAAGTCGTTACGATCCATCATGCCAACGGGATGATAAATAACCGTCCATTCGTGCTACGTGCGCAACTTCTTCAATTTTATCAAGACGAGGCAAAAGCTGATGAAAGTGAGATAGTAAAAATTCGAGCCTCTCGTTTTCGCTATCGAGAGACAAGACAACCTGCTTTTGTAAAAGAGTTAAACCAGCTTTTTGCGCCATAAAAAACGATGGCGTCGAACCTTTGATGCTTGGCACAGTCTCAAGTGAAACAGTAAATTCTTCATAGTTCGAGAAAACTCGCTCGATGAGTCTGTTGTACTGTTCTGCGCAGCGTCGGTATAGCTGCTCATCTATCGCTGCATCAGCGCGGTTCTCAAGATACTCGACAGTACCAACAAAGTATGGTTTCGTCTCTGTATCGAACGATCGCAACACATATCGCCGTTGCCCGACAACGACAATGTCGAGACGACCATCGTTGTAGTGACGGAGAACTCCACCAATCATCGCCGTACATCCAATAAGGTGCAAATTCCCCTCATCAAATAAGTTGATCCCGAACGGTTGGTTTTGTTGCAAGCATTGACCGATAAGCTCACGATAACGCAGCTCGACAATATGCAGTGGCAAATGTGCGCCGGGGAATAATACTGTCCCAAGCGGGAACAAGCCAATTTGTTCGACTACAGTCGCCATGCATCCAGATCAGAATGAAACAAGGGCATGCTCAACACTACAGTCCTCATGATGAGCCTGCCCTTGGTTTACCTGCAAGAATAGATCAGCTCTGAACGAAACGCTTGTAACGTTCGTTGATTCTGCCCCAGTGCAACGATGCTAAAAAGTTATCAATGTATCGTGCACGAGCAGGACCATCTTTGTGATAATACGCATGTTCGAACACATCACATGCAATCAACGGGATCCCACCCCAAATTGCGCCATAGTGATGCTCATCAACGAGAACGTTGAGGAGGCGTCCACTGTAGAGCATATCATACGCCAGCACACCCCATCCCGAAAGCTTTGCAGCAATTGCCGTTGCTTTGAAGTCTGCTTTCCATGCGTCGAGTGAACCAAATTCTCGTTCGATTGCTGCAACGACATCTGGACCTTTTGATGAATCGCCATCGCCACCAAGCACTTCCCAGTAAACGTCATGTAAGAGCGCGCCCGCGTGATTCCATGTAAAGCGACGCTTCAACTCACCGAAGTCTGACCAGTTACCGTTGGCAGCAGATTTGTCAGCGGTCGGCAATTCAGATTCGATCTTGTTGAGGAACGTCACATAACCCTTGTGGTGCGTGTTGTAATGCCAATCAGCGGTCTCCGGCGAGATAACACTTTTGAGAAGCTCCTTGGCTTCTTCGTCGGAGTACGGACGGGGATTGAACTTCCATTCAGCCATTGCACATCGTAGGGTGATAAAACATCAAGCCGCAAACGAACTACCACACCCACAGGTGCGGGTCGCATTCGGATTTTTGAAGGTAAATCCACGCCCCATTAGACCATCACTGAAATCGAGAGTGACACCCATCAGATAGAACATACTCTTGGCATCAATGAAAACGCGGATGCCATCAGCGTCCAAGACGATGTCGTTGGGACGAGGCTCAGCATCAAAACCGAGAGCATATGAGAAGCCGGAGCATCCCCCACCACGGACACCCATCCGGAGTCCATAGGTGTCACCGATATTGTTCTGCTCACGGATGCGTTTGATTTCTGTGATTGCTTTTGCAGTAATGGTAATATTGTCGCTTTCTTCCGCACCGACAATGCCAGTCGGAATGGAAACATTCCCGTCAGCGGTCAGAATTGCGGCGGTTTCCATTGTCAGACTACCACATAGTGAAACATTACGACATTGAAACAACCCGCGGCGCAGCTTTGTCGAGCGCTACTCGGAAATATTCAGCTACTCGCGTGATGTCATCTGGGGTAGTAAAACGACCAATGCCGATTCGAATTGCAGATTCTGCACGTTCTCTACCGACGTTCATCGCCTCGAGAACATGCGACACTTTGTGTTCACCGCTCCCACATGCCGAGACCGTGCTAACCGCAACCGAATCAAGAAATCCTATAAGCCTCTCTGCAGGAATACCTGGAAAACTAACATTGAGATTTCCCGGCAAGCGATGGTTGGGTTGCTTCTCGGGATCAGGTCCATTGATCACAGCATTTGGATAACTTTGGCGAAGTGCCGACCATAAAATTTGGCGCAACTGAGAAAGACGCTGCGTCTCTTCTATACGTTCGTGACAAGCTATTTCGAGTGCTGCCGCCAGCCCAACAATACCTGGAACGTTGAGCGTTCCACTGCGCAATCCGAATTCATGACCTCCACCGTGCAAAAGTGGTTCAAGGTGAATTCGGGGCATACATTTCCGAACGTAGAGCACACCACAACCCTTTGGCCCATAGAACTTGTGCGCAGTAAAGGATGCCAAATCAACGTTGCTATCCGCAACATTGAACGGCACCTTGCCAACTGCTTGAGTTGCGTCAGTATGGAAGAGTATCCCCCGTTCTCGGCAGAGCGCACCAACGGCTGCAATGTTTTGTATCGTCCCGACTTCATTGTTCGCATGCATGACAGAGACAACAATTGTGTCGGGTCGCAGCACATGCTCAAGCTGTGCAATATCAATGAATCCTTCCGAATCCACGTCAAGGTACGTTACCTGAAAGCCGCGATGCTCCAACCAGCGACACGTATCGAGTACAGCACTATGTTCGGTTTTCACTGTTACGATATGTCCACTACCACGGGCCAGTGCCACACCTTTGATGGCTGTATTGACCGATTCGGTTGCCCCAGAGGTAAAGATGATTTCTTGAGAATCGGTGGCACCAATCAACTCAGCAACCTTCCGCCGTGCCGTGGTAACTGCTGCCTGTGCTTTCCAACCGTAACGATGCAGTGCCGATGCAGGATTCCCAAAGTACTCCACAAAATACGGCTCCATCACTGATCGGACCCGTTCATCGAGCGGCGTCGTTGCATGATAATCGAGGTAAATGCACTCACTGTCCATTGGGCAGCTCCAGTTCAACGATATGTTGGTCGAGCAAATCGGCGATAGTCATTGCTTCAAATATACGCGCAATTTGCTCTTGCACAGCCAACAGGGGGGAACGAATTGTGCAATGCTGTTCGACGTAACATGGCGTACCATGTTCGTCCTCACATTGCACCAAGTGAATACTATGTCCCTCAACCGCTTCCACAACCTGTGCTAAGGTAATCTGACGCGGGGATCGTGCAAGACAAAATCCACCATGAACACCGTGAGCTGCTCTAAGAATACCACTACGAGAGAGAGCACTCAGAACTTTCGCAACTAACTCAGCTGATAAGCCACAGCAGTCGGCGATTTCTTTGGAGGAAACAATCGTATCAGGCCGCATCCCCATGTACTGGAGCGCAAATAATGCATACTCGACCTTTTTTGTTAGCCGCAGCATCGTTTATTGGTCGTAGTCTACACTGACACCATGTGTTACCGGATGCGCTTGACACGTCAGGATATATCCTTCAGCCAGTTCATCCTCGCTGAGGACATCGTTGGCATCCATCGTCACTTGTCCTTCTAACAATTTCGCTCGACAGGTTGCACAGGTACCCGACAAACATGAATATGGTGGATCGAGATTCGCCCGTACCACTGCGACGAGCAATGTTTCGCCGGGTTCAACTGTTACAGTATGATCTTGTCCGTAGAGCCGAATCCGCACAACCGTCGGCTCGATAAGATAGCCATTATGCATAGGGTTCAATAAAGTCCAAGTTCCAACTTTACGTGATCTGGGATCATGCTCATATCCCATGGAGGATCAAAGGTCAATTCGACTTTGACATCAGTAACACCTTCGACGGTGCGAACAACTTGCTCAACTTGTTTCGGTAACCAATCAGCGACTGGACAACTTGGTGCTGTTACCGTCATAACAATATGCACGCTACCGTCATCAGCGACATTGATTTGGTACACCAAACCCAAGTCGTAAACATTGACAGGAATCTCTGGGTCGTACACCGTCCGGAGTGCATTGATGATGCGTTCTTTCAGCACTGTAGTTTCCATGCTTTTACTCCGTCGTTGTGGTACCGCCACCATCGAGTGCTTGTTCAAGAGTATGCCAGGCTAACGTTGCGCACTTGATGCGCGTCGGGAATTCGCGCACACCCAATAGGACAGCGAGCTTACCCAATCCAGCATCTGTGACGACACAGTCAGGGTCGGACATCACCGCATCGTGGAACTGATTGAATAGCGCATGAACTTGTTGGACGGTTTTACCTTTGACCGCTTCAGTCATTAGCGATGCCGATGCACGACTGATTGCGCAGCCATCTCCTTCGAAACGGATATCTTCAATCGTGTCACTATTATCGATCCGCAGTGTAAGTATGAGCCGATCACCGCAGAGCGGGTTATAGCCTTCGGCATCGTGTGTGTGTGGTTCGACACGACCATAATTACGCGGCGAACGATGGTGATCGAGAATAACTTCCTGATACAGTTGTCGAAGCTCTTCAGGTAGCTGCACGGTCGTCACCTCAACAATCGAATGCACTCATCGAGAGTTTCGGTTGCTCTCCGGATTTCCTCTGGCGTATTGTACATCGCTACCGAAATCCGCGATGCAGCAGCAATACCGAAAAAGTCCATCAATGGCTGCGCGCAGTGGTGACCCGCGCGTACTGCAATGCCCTCACGATCGAGAAACGTTGCGATATCATGCGGATGCACTCCTTCAACGACAAACGACGCAACCGCCGTTCGTTCACGGTGCGGTCCAAGAAGTCGCACTCCGGGTATGCACTCGAGTCGCTCGATGCACAAGTCGAGTAATTGCTGTTCCCATTGCTCAACCGCTGGGATGCCCAATTGCTGTACATATTCAATGGCACATCCCAACCCAATTGCTTCGGCTATTGGTGGTGTGCCAGCTTCGAATTTATACGGCACGTCATTATAGGTTGTGCGCTCAAATGTCACACGGCGAATCATATCTCCCCCACCTTGGTATGGAGGCATACGTTCGAGCAAATCGCGCTTACCGTAGAGCACCCCAATGCCCGTGGGACCGTACACTTTATGACCAGAGAAGGCATAAAAGTCGCAATCAAGCTTTTGAACATCCACAGGGCAATGCGCTATAGCTTGTGCTCCGTCAACCAAAACGACCGCACCTACTCGATGTGCCTGTTCAATAATCGGTTCGAGCGGCACAACAATCCCCAGCACATTCGACACGTGTGCAATTGCGACGATGCGTGTACGTTCGGTGATTGCATCGAGAACTCGCTCGAGAGAAAAACTTCCGTCGCTCTCGAGCGCAGCAGGGCGAATCCTTGCACCTGTCCGCTCGGCAACAAGTTGCCACGGTACGATGTTCGAATGATGCTCGAAGACGGTCACGAGGATTTCATCTTCGCTGCTCAGCCTCGCACCTCCCCACGATGTAGCAACCAGATTGATACTCTCAGTGGTCCCACGTGTAAAAATGATTTCTTCGCGATGGGTAGCACCAATGAACCGCTGCACAATGTCTCGTGCATGTTCGTATGCATCGGTTGCCCGTTGACTCAAGTAATGTATTCCGCGATGGACATTGGCGTGCGAGGTTTCATAATACGTGCTGATCGCTTCGACAACGCGCCGAGGTTTTTGTGTAGTCGCTGCGTTATCGAGATATACCAACGGTTTCCCATACGGCTTTTCCCGCAGTATCGGGAAATCTTGGCGAATGCGTTCGACGTCAAAGCTGACTTGTGTCACTTCAGGCAAGTTCATCAGAGTGGAGCAGATGTTCGACACGTGCCAGCATTTCACTACGGATCGATTCGTAAGGAATTTTTCCGATGATCTCACCAGCGAATGCGGTCAGCAAGAGTGCCTCAGCCTGTTTTTTGCTCAAGCCACGCGCCTGTAAATAAAACAGCGCTTCTCCATCAAGTTTGCCGACAGTGCAGCCGTGCGTACAGCGAACATCATCAGCAAATATTTCCAGCTGCGGCTTGGTATTGATGGTCGCACGTGGACTGAGAACGATGTTACGGTTAGCTTGATACGCTGATGTTTTTTGTGCTTTCGGTCGCACATAAATTTTCCCATTGAACACCCCAGTGGAGCGCTCATCGAGAATTGCCTTATAGAGTTCATCGCTCGTAGAATGAGGAACGCGATGATCAACAGTGGTGTGGTGATCGACAAGCATTGTACCATCGGCAATCGTTAGTCCATACAGTCGAGCATCAGCACCTTCACCGGACAGTCGTGCTGCAGGCATATTTCGCACAAAGCCACCTCCGATGCTTACCGAGACCATCAACAGTCGCCCGCTGCGCGCGATATCGAATTCATGAGTGGTAATCGTATGCGAATTAGAGGCAGCATCCTGTATCACCAGAACCGTTAGCGATGCATTTTCTCCAATCCATCCTTCAAGAACTTGGTTGAGGAGTGCATGCCCCTCACCGCGAGATCGTTGAACAAGAACGAGCGTTGCGGATGCTCCAGGTGCAATGTCCACAATGTGTCGTTCGTGAACCATGCAGTTGTTCTCCGAGGCATCCACTACTGACACAAGAACAAGCGGTTCAACTGGTTCCGCCTCTTTTTGCTTGATAGCCACGCCATCACTGCTAAAAGCAGCATTCCATGCTACAATAGCATTGTTCTCAATTGTAGCAAGCGATCCTACTTTCGACAAGAGTATTGGATCAGATGCGGCTGCTTCCTTCAGTGAAACAGCTTGTTCCGAGACACTGGCTGCAAAAATTCCGTTCTGTACTACAGCAACGTGCCCCCACCGCTCGAATTCTTTTGTGATGGCAGAGATATCGCTATCATGGACATCGGTCGCGGCAATAGTAAATCCTTTATTAAGCAACGTATAAAGATTGGTGTACTTCCACTCCTCGTGACGTACTGTTGGAATTCCCAAACGGTAGAGCTCTTCGATGGCACGTGCCCGAAATGAACGGAACGGATCTCCGTGCTCCGCATAGTGCTGAAGCACGCAATGATAATCTTCCGCAATGCGTTGAAGGAGCGGCGACTGCTCCCGCTCATGACTTACTGGGGTGGTCATGCCTGAGCCTCCGCAGTTTCTTTGATCCAGTCGTAACCTTGTGCTTCAAGTTCAGTGGCAAGTTCTTTTGCGCCTGACTTGATGATTCGACCGCGATAGAGGACATGAACAATATCAGGAACAATGTAGTTGAGCAACCGCTGATAGTGCGTAATTACAACAAACGCACGTTCCGGCGTCCGCAATGCATTGACACCATCGGCAACAATTCGGAGAGCATCAATATCGAGACCTGAGTCCGTTTCATCGAGAATTGCGAGAGTTGGCTCGAGCATTGCAAGTTGAAAGATTTCATTACGCTTCTTTTCCCCACCGGAGAATCCTTCGTTGACAGCACGGGAGAAAAACGACGGCTCGATGTGAACCAGTTTCGCACGCTCATGCATCAAGGACATGAACTCCATTGCATCGAGTGGCTCGAGTCCGCGATGCTTACGAAGTTCATTGAGGGCTGTTTTGAGAAATGTTGCCGTCGAAACACCAGGAATTTCTACTGGATACTGAAATGCCAAAAAAAGTCCTTCACGGGCTCGCTCCTCAGGTGACAGCTCAAGTAAATTCTTTCCGTTGAAGATGATTTCGCCTTCGGTAACCTGGTAATCTTCACGCCCTGCTAAGACTGCAGCAAGTGTGCTTTTCCCGGAGCCATTAGGTCCCATGATGGCACACACCTGCCCAGGAAAAATATCCAAATCAATGCCACGAAGAATTTCTTTATTGCCGATACTGGCGTGAAGATTTCGAATTTGGAGTAGTGGCTCTGTCATAGTAGTTCAGTCGAAAACAGTGATACATTAACCAACACTTCCTTCCAGCGAGATTGTTAGCAGCTTTTGTGCCTCGACGGCAAACTCCATGGGAAGCTTACTGAGGACTTCCCGTGCGTATCCATTGATGATAAGTGCCACTGCGGTTTCTGTATCGAGACCGCGTTGGTTACAATAAAAGATGATATCCTCGCCAATTTTCGATGTTGTCGCCTCGTGCTCGACAATTGCGGTAGGGTTGTTGACCTCGATATACGGGAACGTGTGTGCACCACATCGGTCACCGATGAGAAGCGAATCACATTGTGAAAAGTTGCGAGCATTCTCCGCGTTCGCATTGACGCGTACCAAACCACGGTACGAATTCTGACTATAGCCTGCACTAATTCCCTTCGACACAATACGGCTGCGCGTATTCCGCCCGACGTGAACCATTTTCGTTCCTGTATCAGCTTGCTGGCGGTGATTAGTAACAGCAACCGAGTAAAATTCACCTATGGAATTGTCACCTTTGAGGATCACACTCGGATACTTCCAGGTGATCGCCGAACCAGTTTCCACTTGCGTCCACGAAATCTTCGAGTTTTCGCCCCCACACAGACCGCGTTTTGTTACAAAGTTGTAGATACCACCACGACCTTCCTTATCGCCGGGATACCAGTTCTGAACAGTCGAGTACTTGATTTCAGCATTTTTGAGTGCAATCAATTCAACGACCGCAGCGTGGAGTTGGTTCTCATCTCGCATTGGTGCAGTACAGCCTTCCAAGTAACTGACGTACGCACCTTCATCGGCAATGATAAGCGTTCGTTCGAATTGACCAGTATTACGTGCATTGATTCGGAAGTAGGTCGAAAGCTCGATCGGACACCGCACACCTGGTGGAACATAACAAAATGAGCCATCGGTAAACACCGCTGAATTGAGTGCAGCAAAAAAATTATCGTTCGGTGGTACAACCGTTCCCAGATACGTTCGAACCAGGTCAGGATACTCACGGATTGCTTCACTGATAGAGCAAAAAATAATCCCAAGCGATTGGAGCTTTTCACGAAACGTCGTTGCTACCGATACACTGTCGAGCACGGCATCAACAGCAACACCCGCAAGAACTTCCTGTTCATGGAGCGGTATTCCAAGACGCTCGAATGTTTGGCGTAACTCAGGATCAATTTCATTGAGCGAGCGCGCTTGCGATACTTTTTTCGGTGCAGCATAGTAGCTAATCGCTTGATAATCAATTGGCTCATAACGAACGTTTGCCCAGTGTGGTTCGCTCATGTGCTGCCAGTATCGAAACGCTTGAAGTCGCCACTGGAGCATCCAATCCGGCTCACCCTTTTTCTGTGAAATCAATCGGATGATGTTTTCATCCAATCCAGGCGCAACAACTTCCTCTTCGATCTGGCTTTCGAACCCGTACTCGTACTGGTAATCTGCTGCAGTAAGACGTTCGAGAATATCCACATTTTCACTCACAGGGATCTACCTCGAAAAATCCGACAACTTTGTTCTGGTTTCAAGACGCACAAACATACGGTCTCCGTGTAACAGTTCCAGGTAGGATTACACGATATTTGCGAAAACAATTGAAGGAACCATGTTTACATGGCAGAGCTTGCTATAAACGTTGATCACATCGCGACCCTCCGAGAAGCACGAGGAGGAATTGAACCTGATCCCGTCGCTGGGGCTGTAATCGCTGAACTTGCGGGAGCTGCAGGTATTGTTTGCCATCTGCGGGAAGATCGGCGTCACATTAGCGAACGAGACGTTGAAATACTGCAAGCAGTCGTCAAGACAAAACTCAATTTAGAAATGGCAGCTGCACCTGACATTATTGCGTTTGCCTTGAAAACACTACCCGACGTTGTGACACTTGTACCCGAACGACGCGAAGAGCTCACGACTGAAGGTGGCCTTGATGTAGCTGCGCGTGTTGATTACTACACCGAACTGGTTCAACGAATGCACGACAAAGAAATTGAAGTGAGCTTTTTCATCGAACCAGATATAATGCAAATAGACGCAGCAGTTACTGCCGGTGCAGACATCGTCGAACTCCACACCGGTGCATATGCTAATGCACGCTCTCCTGAAGAAGTACGACATGAACTTGATCGTCTCACACGTGCAGCCGAGTATGCGCATCAGTACGGTCTGCGGGTGCACGCTGGACATGGGCTCAACTATCTCAACGTCGTACCAATCGTATGCATACCACACGTCGTTGAGGTGAGCATCGGTCATGCGATTATTGCGCGTGCAGTTTTTTGCGGGCTCGATCGCGCAGTACGCGAAATGTGCGAGTTGGTTCGTCATTAGCCCGCGTTTGAGGTTTCTCCATGTGTTCAACAGTCTCGACTTTCCTTATGCGTACCTTTCTCAGCGTATTTATTGCGACCACTATTGCATCCCTCATGCTTGCACAACCCGCTCGCATTGGTGTGCACAGCGGGATCAATGCAAACTTTCACGCTCCATCTTTCCCTGCAACTCCACAGCCAGGAGGTCCACAGTATAACACATCCGCTACGAGTGTGACTGGTACCGTTGGTGCGATTGGTCAGATCCCGCTGTCGTCAACCCTGGCGCTCGGCTTACGTGTCGCCTACAACGCGATGGGTAATGTAACACTGCCATCAAGCAATGCTATTTTCTCGTACAACCTACGACCATCGCTCCCGTACGTTGAATTGCTCCCAACGATTGGTATTAGCGATCTGCTCGTCTCGAAATCCCTTTGGCTATGGGGAGGGCTCGACGTTGGTTTTCCTCTTTCCCCAACTTACTCGCGCGATTCAAGTGGTAGCGCCAATATTACCGATGCAACGATTCCTGATGCACAAACTCGATTGGCGATAGCAGTCGGAGCGAGCTACGACATTCCTCTCAGTGAGCAGTGGATACTCCAACCAGAACTGAGTTTCCGCTTCCCGCTCACCTCAGTATCGAGTAATGCTAACTTTGATTCGTGGAAAGTATCGCAGCTCCGTATAGGGGTCAACCTCTTCTACAGCCTCGCGACACAGTCAACTGATACAACGAGGCCGCCGAAAGAACCATATGTCCGCAGCCGGATTGGACGTGTCGTTACCATCAGGCCCAACGGTGATACATCCGATGTCCGCACGATTTCGTTAGAAGACGTTCGTTATACTGAATCTTTCCCTATTGTCCCATACGTGTTTTTCCCTGCAAATTCGAGTACACACGATAAGTTCTACCGAACTGCAGAACAGCGCGAAGCTGGCGAAGCGTATGCAGTGGACACTCTCAAGGATGCCCTTGCTGTCAATGCACATGTCCTTTCGCTGGTGTGCCGGCGAATGAATCAATACCCCACTGCCCGATTGACCATCATTGGCACTACCGATGGACGCAGTGAAGCACGCAATCGTTCGCTCTCATTGCAACGCGCCCTCGCGATTAAGTCGCAGCTTGTTGCCTGTGGTGTCGATTCCTCTCGAATTTCCATCGAAGCGCGTGAGCTTCCTGAAAAACCTTCTGCCCCGAATGATCCCGATGGCATTGTTGAAAATCGCCGGGTTGAATTTCGTTCGTCAACGCCGGAGATCCTTGAGCCATCCCAATCCCGTGTGGGAATCGAACGCCTGGCAAATCCTGATGCAGTCCTTTTCTTGCCCGAGGTTGCCACATCCGACCCCATCGCAAAATGGGAATTAACAATCACGCAAGCAGGACGTCAGTTACGGATCTTCCGTGGCGAGGGAACACCGCGCCCGATTACCTGGACCATCCAACCGAGTGAACTATCCCCAAAACAAGTGCCTATTGACTACACCTTCCATGTCGAGTCCGTTGTCGGCCGTACATCAGAAAGTAGCGGTTCGCTTGCCGTTGACTACATCAGCAGTACTCGCCCACTTCAAGAGCGAACCGGCGATAAAACAATTCAGAAATTCAGTCTGATTCTGTTTGACTTCGACAGTGACGTCATCACCGCTGATAATCGCCGCATCCTCGACCTGCGAATTGTTCCAGCAATTGTACCTGGGTCGAAAGTCTCTATCAATGGCTATACTGACAGAATCGGCGATGCTCGTTACAATTTGGATTTGTCGCGTCGTCGCGCTCAAGCTGTTATGGACTATCTCAAATCCAAGCGACCGAATGCACAGTATCAAATCGCTGGATATGGTGAAACTATCGAACGCTACGATAACGATCTCCCTACCGGTCGGCAATTGAGCCGCACTGTTCAAATCATCATCGAAACACCAAAGCAGTAACTGGAACCGACTGGACAGCAACATTTGTTGCGGTAGGAGCTTTACTGAGTCAATAGCCCATTAGGTATGCCATATAGGTATCTCGACCACATCAATTCCCCAGCGGATTTGCGCCGATTGCCCGAACAGGCGCTCAAAGCAGTCGCCGACGAACTGCGTGATTACCTCATCGATGTGATCACTCGTGTCGGAGGGCATTTTGGTGCTGGACTTGGTGTAGTCGAGTTGACAGTCGCCCTCCACTACGTGTTTGATACTCCCAAGGACAAGATTATCCTTGATACCGGTCACCAAGGGTATCCACATAAAATTCTCACTGGTCGAAAAGACCAGCTATCGACTATACGGCAATTCAGTGGGTTGTCTGGTTTTCTCAAACGAAGCGAGAGTCCCTACGACGTCTTTGGCGCTGGACATGCTTCAACAAGCATCAGTGCAGCCCTCGGTATAGCAGTCGCCCGTGATCTTCGCGGAGAGGATTACAAAGTTGTCGCTGTCATCGGCGATGGTGCAATGACGGGCGGCTTAGCATACGAAGCAATGAACAACTGCGGTATCCAAAAGCGAAACATTACTGTTGTGCTCAACGACAATAACATGTCCATCGCGGCGAATGTATGGGCAATATCAAACTACTTTACGGAGATATTCACTACACCAACGGCAATCAAACTCCGACAGCACTTCAAACAGGTTGCTTCGCAAGCTGGTCCGATCGGCGATCGTATTCGCTATCTGGCTGGTCGCATTGAAGACGGATTCAAAGCCGTCCTCACGCCAGGGATGTTGTTTGAATCCCTCGGTTTCAAATACTTTGGTCCGGTCAACGGCCACAACATCCAACAGCTTGTTCGGATTCTGCGGCATGTGAAGGATCTGCCTGGACCGATTTTGCTGCATGTGCGCACACAGAAGGGCAAAGGATATGAGCCAGCCGAAAAAGACAAGCAGTTCCTCCACGCCATCGGTAAGATCGACAAAATCACGGGAAAGCCACTTGCATCCAGTGCAAACTCATCGCCGGCGCCTCCCACTTATCAAAAAGTTTTCGGCGAAACATTGCGCGATATTATGCGCGAGGATCCGCGTGTGGTTGGTATCACAGCAGCAATGCCAGATGGTACAGGATTAGACATTGTTCAGCGTGATTTCCCCGATCGGATTTTCGATGTCGGTATCGCCGAAGGGCATGCCGTCACCTCCGCTGCTGGAATGGCCACGGAAGGGATCATACCAGTGTGCGCAATCTACTCGACGTTTCTCCAGCGCGCGTTTGACATGATTATGCATGATGTGGCATTACAACATCTGCACGTGGTTTTTGCGCTTGACCGAGCTGGCGTTGTTGGAGCTGATGGACCGACACATCATGGGGTTCTCGACTTGGCATATATGCGCATCATTCCTGGAACTGTCGTGATGGCGCCCAAGGACGAGCAAGAACTCCGTGACATGCTCTACTCGGCGATTTACGCATACACTAATGGTCCTGTCTCACTTCGCTATCCACGCGGCAATGCAATCGGTGTTCCGCTACGGCCGATGCAGATTCTTCCTTTGGGGAAAAGCGAAGTACTTCGTGAGGGCAGCGATATAGTGCTCATCGCAGTGGGACCATTGGTCTATCGAGCACTCGAGGCAGCTCAATTACTTGAAAAACGCCACGGTATTCATGCTGCAGTCGTCAACGCACGATTCGTCAAGCCTCTTGACGAAGAACTGCTCTCTGAACTTGCCCGAAGAATCGGCGTAATTGTTACGCTCGAAGACGGACAAATTCACGGTGGTTTTGGCTCCGCTGTAGCGGAGCTATTTGCTCAACGACAGCTCGACGGTATCAAACTCAAAATTCATGGAATTGGCGATCATTTCGTCGAACATGGGACACAAGAGGAATTGTATCGCTTACTTCGTCTCGATGCCGAAGGCATCTATACAGTAGCACTCGAGCTTCTTCAAACAACCCCAATCGAGAGCATCAAGCAATGCTGAATGCGTGCCGACCCACCATCGGCTCGTATCTTTGCACGTTTGTTGGAACATGCACATATATTAGACCCCGTAGCTCAGTGGTAGAGCATCTGACTTTTAATCAGAGGGCCGCAGGTTCAATCCCTGCCGGGGTCACAAGTACCTACCGGGTGCACCACCCAACTGTCCGTGCCTGCCTATGAGCTTGCCCACCTCTCCAGCACAAAGCGATTGGCGAATCTTGCTCCGCCTGCTTGCTTACGTCAAACCATATTTGCCTGCGCTCAGTGGTTCGATTGTCATTACACTGATTGTATCGGCCCTCGGTCCCCTGCGTCCGTGGCTGTTTCGTCATGCAGTCGACGCCGCCATTGCGACAAATAAGTGGCAGTCCGTGCTCATCTATAGTGCAGTCATTGCCATCGCCTTGTTGCTTCATGCAGGCTTGCAGATTGCACAAACATACCTTCTGCAGTGGATTGGACAACATACACTCAACGATATTCGCCGCGATGTTTTTCATCACATCCTGCATTTACCGTTTCGCGTCATTGATACGACACCAGTTGGGCGGCTCGTTACCAGAGCGACAAACGATGTTGAGGCGCTGAGTGAGCTGTTTTCATCAGGCGTCGTCATGATTGTCTCCGACATACTCGTATTGGTGTGGATTCTTGTGTTCATGTTTGCCACCGATGTAGAGCTATCGCTGTACACCCTTGTTGTCATTCCGCTATTGCTGACGGCAGCGTTCGTCTTTCGCTCGAAGGTGCGCAGCGTATATGCTCTCATTCGTACCCAAATTGCACGGATGAACGCATTCCTCAATGAGTATCTCCAAGGGATTGCCACGATTCAGCTATTTAACATTCACCGCGAACAGTCTGCAAAATTTGATACTATCAATCGCGAGCACACTCGTCTGCAGCTGCGAACAATCACATACTACGCGACTTTTTTTCCTGTTGTCGAGTTTCTCTCAGTTCTGGCACTCTGCTTAGTGCTGTACGCAGCATTTGGTCGCACAATACAGGGGACGATCAGCATCGGCACGATTGTCTCGTTTCTGATGTACGGCGAAATGTTCTTCCGACCAATTCGCGACCTGACGGAAAAGTACAATGTGCTCCAGACCGCAACAACAGCCTCGGAGCGAATCTTCGCATTGCTTGACCAGCCAATTAGTACGGACGATTCGAGAGAGGTACTGACTGTTCCTCGCATTGAACGTGGTATTGCATTTCGCAACGTAAGCTTTAGCTACGACGGTACTACATCTGTTCTCCATGACATCACGTTTGATATACCAGTAGGATCTTTCATAGCGCTTGTGGGAGCGACCGGTTCGGGAAAAAGCACCATTGCAAATCTTCTGTTGAAATTCTACTCTCCACAAAAAGGCGAGATACTGGTGGATTCAACTCCTTTGGAACAGATTTCAACACATGCACACCGAGGACGGTGTGCAATCGTCCTACAGGATGCCTACCTGTTTTCGCGTACAACCGATGACAACATTCTACTTGGTCGCTCTGCTATCATTGATCCACTGTGGGAGTTATTGGCAGCTACTCACCCACAACTTGTTGAGAGATTGCGCTCACAGGATAACCTAGGAGAACGCGGTGCGTCGCTCTCTGCAGGTGAGCGCCAGATCATCGCCCTATTGCGCGCAATAGCAGGTCATCCTGAATTGCTCATTTTGGATGAAGCAACCGCGCACGTCGATTCGGAGACCGAGCGTGTACTCATGGAGCTTATCGAAACGATGCGTGGCTCGATGACAATTGTTGCAATTGCCCATCGTCTGGCGACAATTCGCCATGCTGATTCAATTCTTGTACTCCATCGCGGATCGATTGTTGAACGCGGAACACACGAAGAACTCCTCGCACAGAATGGGTACTACGCGACACTGTATTACTTACAGCGTATCGAGAACGCTATTGAAACGAGTGTCACCACACCCACTCTTCCCACACCATGAGGTGGAATCGCATTGTCGGTCAGGACCATGCCAAGGCGATTTTGATCGCCGCTCTACGTAATGGACGGCTTGCCCATGCGTACTGCATCTGGGGACCCAGTGGGGTTGGAAAAGATGCTCTGGCGATCGAAGTGGCGCGAGTGGTCAATTGTAGTAATCCAATCGAAACCCCCGAAAGCATCGAGGCATGCAACCAGTGCCGCAATTGCGTCTTGATGGATAGCCTTCAGCATCCAAATGTACAGTTAATTTTTTCGTTACCTGCAGCTGGTCGCTCCGCAGCTACCGAGGATGAGTCCCCGCTCCTTCGCCTCAGTGATGAGCACATCGCCTTACTTCAAGAACAGTTAGCGATCAAAGCCCGTAATCCCTACCATGACATTCGACTGCCGAATGCAACACAAATTCGTATTGCATCCATTCGCGATGTACGCCGAACACTTCAGCTATCTGCACCTAATCAATCAGGGTGGCGAGTAGTAATCATCAGCGAAGCCGATGCAATGACGACTGAAGCAGCTAATGCATTCTTGAAAACGCTTGAGGAACCTCATCCACGAACGACACTCATTCTAACGACATCCCGCCGCGATCACCTACCACCAACAATTCTGTCGCGATGTCAGCACATTCATTGTGGCTACTTGAGTGACGACCAAATAGCCGCTGCACTCGTCGAGCGCTATGGTGTACCCATTGAGCGCGCCTCGATTATCGCTACGTTAGCACAAGGAAGTTTTTCGCGCGCAATTGAACTTGTTCACTCGTCGCGCGATATCGAACAATTCAGCGATTTTGCATTGAAATTCCTCCGCACTGTCGCTAAACCAACGCGTTATCGAACCGAATTATTCGGTTTAGTCGAGCAGATCACCTCATCAGCCGATCGCACTGCTATCGTTATCCAACTGCAGATGATACTGGCATGGCTCCGAGATGCACACATGTTGCAGTCACTCGGCGCCGCAGCCGCTAACCGGTTAGTTTTCCGATTTGGTGATCCGCATCGTTCGCTGCAACGGTTCGTCGAGCACTATTACCATGCATCACTTGCTGAAGCAATCAATGCTGTAGATGATGCAATAGCAGCGGTGGAATCAAACGCGCAAGTACCACTTACGTTGATTACGCTGGCGCTTCGTCTCCGGCGAGCACTGAAGACTGTTCCACACAGCAGTAGTTAGTCACCATGCGTGCAATTGTTCAGCGTGTGCTATGGGCACAGGTATATGTGGAGGATCGCTGTGTCGGCAAAATCGAACGTGGCCTGCTTGTTTTGCTTGGTGTTCGGGCCGGCGATACCCCTGAAATAGCGGAATGGATGGCACGGAAAATTGCTGGGCTGCGCATATTTCCCAACACAGACGGTCGTTTTGATCAGTCAGTCACCGAGATTGGCGGTTCGGTACTCGTTGTATCCCAGTTTACTCTCTACGGAGATGCTCGGCGAGGTTTCCGTCCAAGTTTCACCGATGCCTCACCGCCGGCAGTAGCTCAATCACTCTATGAACACTTCAACAACATTCTGCGAACGACATACCGCCTACGTGTCGAAACAGGCATCTTTGGTTCGATGATGAACGTCGAAAGCTGCAACTGGGGACCGGTCACAATTATCCTCGAAAAAGAACACGGCTCTTCCGACTAAGAAGAGCCGTGTTCCATCTATTGCACGTACCGCTTAGAGCTGCACAGTCTCCGGATTCATTGATTCCAACGCTTGAACAATTGCGCGCAGACATGATGAACCCAATGCTCCATCAATGACACGGTGATCGTAGGTAATCGTGACGTACATCATATGGCGAATCATGATGACGTCCTCACCGTTGATTTCCTTGACTACCGGTCGTTTCTGCACTGCATACACGCCAATAATAGCCGCCTGCGGCTGATTGATGACAGGCGTACCAAAGAGGCTACCCCAAGGACCCATATTTGTTAGCGAGATCGTCCCACCCTGAATTTCATCGGGATTGAGTTTCTTGTTGCGCGCACGTGTAGCCAAGTCGGTAATTGCGTGCGCCAAGCCCGTGATGTTGAGCAACTGTGCTTTTTTGACAACCGGAACGATCAAGTTCCCGTCGGGAAGCAGTGTCGCAAAACTGAGGTTGATGTTTCTGTGAACGACAATATTGGTCCCCTCAACACTGACATTGACCATCGGGTACTGCCGAACGCCATCAACAATTGCTTTCGCAAAAAATGGTGTCAGAGTCAACTTGATGCCTTCTCGCTGCTGAAATTCCTCGCGAAAGAGCTGATGGGCTCGAATAATACCGGTAACATCTGCTTCAGCAACACTGGTAACATGGGGGGAGGTATGCTTGGAGCGTACCATGTGCTCAGCAATGAGCTGTCGTACACGGTCCATCGGAATAATATCGACCTCCGGACCCCACGTTGTCTTGGGAATCTGTGGTGGTGTCGTCGCAGTTGACGCTGCTGCTGAAGTCGGTGGTATCGTTGGCGAAGGTGTGGGTGCAATTGTTGGTGTAGAGACCTCGACCGATTGACGACGGGACTTCCGCTGTTCAAGATAACGGAGGAGATCACTCTTCGTTACTCGACCTTCCAACCCAGTACCTTGTATCGTTTCTAACTCCTCGAGTGTGACACCCTCAGCTTCTGCAATTGTGCGAACAAGCGGAGAGTAGAACCGTCCACTGTGCTGTCGGGGTATCTTCGTTGTACCTGTCGGAGCAGGTGCTACAGGGGTAACACTCGGCGTAGCTGCTGTTCCATTGGTTGTTTGCTGTGCTCTTACTGATGACTCCACCGAGGAAGTACCAGTGCTTACTGGCTGTGCTGGTGCTTGTGTAGCTTGCATAGCTACTGTCGAGGTGGCAATCCGTGCGATGACAGTGCCGACTTCGACGGTATCGCCTTCGTTTGCCAGTCGCTCAACAAGCACGCCCGATGCCGGTGAAGGCACCTCAGTATCCACCTTGTCAGTAGAAATCTCAAGCAATACCTCATCGCGCTCGACACGCTCACCAATGTTCTTGACCCACCGAAGAATCTTACCTTCCTGCACTGACTCGCCCATCTTGGGCATGACAACATCAACAAGTTGCCCAGCTTCTACAGAAGGCGACGTTGCCTTTGGTACGGCAACAACAGGTGACGGGATCGGTGTTTCTTCACGCACTGGTGGTGGTGACTGTTGCGGAGTTGGTGAAGGTGCAGCAGACGGCGCTGGTGCCGGAATGTTCTCGGTTACTTCTGTTTCTATCCGTGCAATGACAGTGCCGACTTCGACGGTATCGCCTTCATTTGCCAGACGCTCGACAAGTGTGCCTGATGCCGGCGAAGGAACTTCAGTATCCACCTTGTCAGTCGAGATCTCGAGCAGTACCTCATCGCGCTCGACACGCTCGCCAATGTTCTTGACCCACCGGAGAATCTTACCTTCCTGGACTGACTCGCCCATCTTGGGCATGACAACATCAACTTTCATTGGGCTGGCTGAGTGTAAGTAGTGAACCTATCATGCAGCGAAATTAGCAATCGGGGGATTGTCACCACCGGTATCGGCTTATGTAGTTAGTCCTGTCGAGAACCAAACGATGTTTGTTGATCCATCGTTCAAGTTTTTCGAGTTGAGAGCGATTCTGCTTGGCATATTCAGCGAACTGCATTGGCTTGCCGTACTGTGCCACAACATGCACATATGCTTCAAGCAATCCTTCATCTCGTAGATGCCGATAACGCTCGATAATGATGTTTCGATAAAGTGTATCGAGTCCACGCTCATACCAGAGGTCAAGGAATCGGCTCAATAGAGTGTCTATCGAAGCAACTGGCAATTCGAAGTCACGATTGAAGCGCAGGATCCGAGCGGCGTCGCTCAATGTTGACGAAAATGCTTCTGGAAAAGTCGCTCCTGCAGGTGCATTTGCGCGTATCTCACGCGACAGGATAATGCGACCATTTTGATCGAACTCCTCAATTGCTTCACGGAAGACGTTGTACCAGATCGTACTCATTTCGTCAGCTTTCGAGCTATTGGGGCGCAAGTTGATGAATAGTTCGGCATAGAATATCACCCACAAACGTTCTGTCGAGGCACGATAGAATCGTGCCCCCCAGTAATAACTGAGCGGATAGGACGGATCGCCACTTATCGCACTTTCTATCTCTTCAAGTGCTTCATCGAGATCCCCACGCTGTGCAGCACGGATTGCCATTTCGACGTGCAATCGTGCAGATGTCGGAAAAATCTTCAACCCACGGCGATAGAACAGTTCAGCATTGAGTGTATCGTCGAGTTGTGCGTAAAGATTTCCGAGTAGTTGGAAGTAGTGATCACGCTGTGAATCTTTCGAAAGATTTGAATCGCAAAGTGGGAGACACTCAGCAAGCGCCTCTTGATATTTTTTCTGCAGGGAAAGCACCAACGCCAACTCATATCGCGCATCATAGTAGTTCGGATATCGTTTGACAACATCGCGGAGCATATGCTCTGCCTCTGCGTATTTCTTTGCGTCAATTGCGGCGATAGCACGGTTGACTTGGGCTACTGCAGAACGCGGTTGTGCAGCAACAATAACCGGAACACTGCACGCAAGAGTAACAACAACTAATCCAACCCGATACACCTTCAATCTCATGCTTCGACGTTCGGACTGAGCATGTCTTCTGGTCGCACAAGTTTATCGAAGGTTTCTCCGTCGAGAATACCCAGTTCGATCGCTGCTTGCCGCAGTGATACCCCATTCTTGTATGCATATTTAGCAATTCGTGCGGCACTGTCATAGCCGATGTGTGGATTGAGCGCCGTCACGAGCATAAGCGAATGATGGACGTAGTACTCCAACCGCTCTCGGTTCGGCTCAATGCCCCGGGCGCAATGTTCGTCGAACATTCGGCATGCATCTGACAAAAGCCGCGTGCTTTGCAGGACATTGTAAATGATCAGCGGTTTGAACACATTCAATTCGAAATTGCCCGAAGCGCCACCGACGTTGATTGCTACGTCGTTGCCAAACACTTGTGCGCAAACCATCGTCATTGCTTCACTCTGTGTTGGGTTGACTTTTCCCGGCATGATCGAGCTACCCGGCTCATTTTCAGGAATAAAAATCTCGCTCAAGCCACACCGAGGGCCTGATGCCATCCAACGGATATCATTGGCAATTTTCATTAAAGAAGCGGCCAGAGTTTTGAGTGCGCCGTGTGCGAAGACAAGTGCGTCATGTGCTGCAAGAGCTTCGAATTTATTTGGTGCACTTCGAAATGGCAATCCTGTAAGCTCCGCAATCTTTTCTGCAACGCGACAAGCAAATTCTGGATGTGTATTTAGTCCAGTGCCCACAGCAGTCCCACCAATAGCAAGATCATAAAGGCGATCAAGCACTGATTCAATGCGTTCAATACTCAAGCTTAGCTGCTGAACGTAGCCGCTAAATTCCTGACCCAGCGTCAGCGGTACAGCGTCCATCAGGTGTGTGCGCCC
>JAOAEV010000084.1 GCA_026416585.1 Chlorobiota bacterium
AACAGTGGCAACGCTATTACCAGGCACGGCGTACACGCTTCGACTGCCGATGCCACCCGCACGCGCACTGATAGATGCTGGAGCGACGGTCGCACTCGCCAGCGATTGCAATCCCGGCTCGTGTTACTGCGAGAACATGCAAATGGTGCTCTCGCTTGTGGTTCAGCTCTGTGGCATGACCGTCGAGGAAGCCATCACTGCTGCCACACTCCATGGTGCAGCTGCTTTGCTCCGCGAACATGAGCTCGGCAGTTTGCAGGTGGGCAAGTACGCCGACTTTATCGTGCTCGATTCGCACTCGTATCTCGACCTTGCCTACCGGTTTGGTACGAATCGTGTGGCTGAAGTCTGGATTGGCGGTAAACAAGTTTTCACGAATTCCCCTTCTGCTTCGTTCTGATACAGTGTTTGTCACTTTTGCGCACCTCAATCATGCCACGTCGAGACATCCCTCACTACCATGAGTTCGTCACAAAAGACGAGCGTCCACAGCCCGGAGCAACATATCACTGGTACTTAGGCGACGAGTACGTGTACACTGCTCGCGTCATTGAATTTCGCGGTGGATGCTGGGCTCACATCGAGCTTGTCAAACCTGCACCAAAGCATGCTGCAGTATATGCCCCTGGTATGAGCTTCGAAATCAAAGTCGCACACTATCGCATTGAGCCCGCCGACGTGTAGTGCTTCCTCCCTCTGGCTTGGTAACTCAGACGATTGGTGTAGCCCCGAGAGGACTCGAACCTCCGACACCAGGTTTAGGAAACCTGTGTTCTATCCAGCTGAACTACGGGGCCGTTGAGTAGACGGCGGTGTTGCCGTGCTCCGCATGACGAGTTGAACGTACTGTTCTTGTATGCGGTACATAAGCTGGCGTTCGGACTCTGTGGTGTCATTATAGCCGACCAAATGCAGTGTACCATGCACTGCCAGCCGCACCAGCTCGTTGTGGAGCGACACGTTGTATTCGTCAGCTTGGCGTTGTGCGGTTTCGACACTGATATACACTTCGCCATCGAGTGGTGCTTCAGTAAGCGCGAAGCTAATCACATCGGTTGCCCAGTCGTGCTGTAAAAATTCTGCGTTGATGGTACGAATTGTTATATCATCGCAGAGCACAACAACTACTCGTGCATCAGTAATCGCCTCACCTGCGAGCACCGTTTCGATTGCGCGCACAATTTTTTGCCGCGGAAGGTACCGCACAGCACACGCAACTTCAACAACGACGGTGCGCCCTACGATCGCCAGCCTATCGGGAAGAATGAACTGCTCAGGTTGATCCATTTGGTTCTGCCAGCAACACGTGTTCAGCAAGCGACAGCTGCATCACCGCCAGTAGTAGTGCTGGGTCGAGCGTATCAATCCGCACCCGCAGAATCTGTAACGGAATATCAGCATACATCGTACTCGTCCGCCCAGCACCAACAAGTAAACACGAGGCGCGCTCGTTGGACCGTGCAACAAAGAGCACCTCGTCTGGTTCGACGATAACGTAATCACTGCATCCGAACAGCTGCAAAAACCCATGCCGCGACTGAACCGCAATGAGTGTTAACTCCCCATCAGGCGTTTGTAGATGCGGGTAAATCGTCACGAGTTGCTCGAGTGCACCGCTACCGTTGCGTTGCTCGATGCTCCAGTTATTGTCGCCGGTTACTAATTGTCCGCCAAGTACCGATGCAATGCGCTCAGCATCTCGGACCGTCAGCGGAGAAGCCATCTGTATGGAGACATGGTTTGACTGCGCAAAAGTACGACGCCCTGCCCTAGTCACCGATGATTTTCACCAGCACGCGCTTGGGTCGCTGTCCATCAAATTCGCCATAGAAAATCTGCTCCCACGGACCGAAGTCAAGTTTACCACCTGTAACTGCAACCACAACACCACGTCCCATGATCTCTCGCTTCAGGTGTGCATCAGCATTGTCTTCACCTGTGTCGTTATGACGGTAGCGCTCATATGGTCGTTCTGGTGCCAATCGCTCCAACCATTCTTCGATGTCACAGTGCAACCCTGGTTCATCGTCGTTGATAAACACGCTGGCAGTGATATGCATGGCATTGCACAAAAGCAGTCCTTCTTGGATACCGCTTTCCCGGAGGCATTCCTCTACAAGCTGTGTGATATTGATAAATGCGCGCCGCGATGTGGTGTTAAACCACAGTTCTTTACGATAGCTTTTCATTCCAATACCTCATCGGGTGCAGCAATATCTCGGGAGACAAGCAGGCGATAAACCCGCGGTTCCAGCCACAGCATAACTGCAGCACAGAGTGCACCTGCGATAAGATCCACAACATAATGGTAGCGCAAGTACACCGTTGCAACAATCAAACTGAACCCAACGATTGTGATCGGCAAGCGGATTGTACTCTGCATTCTCCATGCCAGAACAATGGTCAGTAGGGTCATCATTGTATGCCCACTGGGAAAGCAGTCACGATTGACCACACGTTCTGGTTGTGGCTCGCCAGGTTCGATTCCGCCACCTTCGTTGACGAGTGCCCTGAGATACGGCGTCACAACCACCCCCGGTAACTCCCGATCAAGCTGCGAGAAATCGTGCAACGTAAATCGCGGTCCGATCGCCGGTAGAGCAAAATATGCCAAATACGATACGTAAAATCCGAATACAATCATGCGTCCAAACCGCATCATCACCCCCGCTCTTCCCTGCCGAAAAAAGCTCAACGCAACAGCAATCGGCAGCAAATAGAACGACACATAGCACAACTGCAAGTATTCGGTCAACACAGGATGGGCAAACTGACTAATCCAGCGGGTTGGGTCAACACCGAAAATCACCCGGTCCCACTCAATCAGCAACGCATCGTAATCGTGCGGATGAAGCGACGGTACCAGCAATTGGCTTTGCTGGTACATCGGATAAACCATTGGGATGACGTAAAAAAAACGCAGCAATCGAATTGAGCGATGTTCGACAACGTGGGCAAGCCATGCAATTGCGACAATCGCTGTTGCCAGCAATGTATTGGTCACCAATATTGTCGTTGCCTTCGGCACAATGGGGTAAAACACTATCGCCAGCACCGAATACATCGTCATAATCCCCAGTGTGTACCAGTCGAGCGCAGTCAGAACTCCGCGGAGACGAAGATGCTCGTAGTTGCGCAGACGACTGCGAACTCGTACAAGACGATTCATCAGATATCCTTTCGGTGATGGATGATCTCCGCTAGTTCGCAAAACTGTATCGGCGACAATTCTTCAGCACGCCGATCGAGTAACGATGCAATAGTGGCATTTTCACAGCACTTGAGGCCAGTTTCCTGGAAATATCGGGACAATGCATTCCGCAATTTCTTGCGTCGCTGATTGAATGCAGCTTTCACGAGTGCCATGACTTGCGAGCGTTTTGTATCGGCGAGTGAGAGTCCCATGCACTCAATACCAACAACCGATGAAATTACCTGTGGTCGAGGACAAAACGCGCTGGGTGGCACATCGAAGAGAATTCGAGCATCGGAGGTAATCAGCGCCGTTGCGACCGATAGAATTCCATAGGTCTTCGAACCAGGTTGCGCAACAATTCGAGCAGCCACTTCCTTTTGTACCATCAGAACAACCCGACGGAGGCGGTCAGCTTGCTCGTACAGCCAAAACAGTATGGGGCCTGTCAAGTGGTACGGGATATTGCCCACCACATAGATCGGCACATCTTTTGGTAATTCCAGATTGTCAATCCGAATACTGCGGACGTCGGCTTCGACAACACGAAGAGTGGGCACCGTTCCCAATTGCGAACGTAAATAGCTGACAGCACGGCTATCGAGCTCAATTGCGACCACACACGATGCCGGCAAGTTGATGAGGTGCTGCGTAAGCGCCCCTGTACCCGCGCCAAGCTCGACCACGATGCCGCCCGCTTCGACGCCAATCGATTCAGCGATCCGCTGAGCCACTGACTGATTGATCAAAAAATTTTGACTGAGCCGGCGACGTGGACTAATTACCATTGCGCGTGCATGCATCAGCGAACGCCTCCGATAGTTTGCGCTGCTCTTCGGAAAGAAACTCAGAAATCACCTTCACCTCTGCCAGAATCGGCATGAAATTGGTGTCCCCATTCCAGCGCGGTACGATATGAACATGAACATGATCAGGAAGTCCTGCGCCAGCAGTGCGACCGAGATTTGCGCCAATATTGAAACCATGAGGCGAGTGTATCGCACGGAGCACACGAAGCGACGACTGAATCGTTTCCATCAGTGATAACGATTCTGCATCGGTCAATTCAACGAGATCGCCGACATGCCGATATGGTGCGACCAGCAAATGCCCGCTATTGTACGGATACCGGTTCATTACAACAAAGCAGAGCGAGCCACGATAGACGACCAGATTTTCTGCATCTTGCTCGGATGGATCGTGCGCAGCTACACATAAGAAGCAACCGCTGTCGTGCTGCGGACTCGACAGCGATTCGATGTACTGCGATCGCCACGGTGACCAAAGTTGTTTCACTGCTGACTGTGTGATTGTCCGACTGCTAATTGCTGCTGAGCAATACGCCGATCCCGCTGCTGCTGTGCAAGCTGGCGCATATCCACAACACGATCGGCTTCGTCAACGATTTCTGCACCGAGTATAGTTTCGACAACATCCTCGAGGGTAATAATGCCCTCGACACCACCGTATTCATCAACAACGACGAACATGTGCTGCCGTCGCGTCAGAAACTCCTCAAGTGCGCGGTCAAGACCAACATTTTCGGGAATGAAAACCACCGGACGCACAAGCACCCGAACTGGCTGCGAGCCATCTCCAACCAGTGCATGCACCAACACATCGCGCGAAAGAACATATCCAATGACGTTATCTATGCTTACACCTTCCCACACAGGAAGGCGCGAATACGTTTGCAACTCGGGTGCACGCGCAGCCTCGGCAATTGGTACATCGGCATGCAATGATGCAACAACGTTTCGTGGCGTCATAACATCTTCCACGCGCACCTCGCCGACACGCATAATGTTTTGGAGCAAGCGTGCTTCTCCTGCTTCCAGTGTACCTTCTTCGACGGCTTCTTCCATGATTGCAGTAAGTTCCTCGGCAACATGCTCACGTGCTTCTTCTTCGCTGTGACGCTGCGTGTGAATCCGACAGAGCACCGCCTCGACTATCACGACCAGCGGGCGTACTATTGTCGTCATGGCGCGAAACCATCGAGCTACGGTCAAGACTGCTGCATCCGCAAGAAGATCACCAACAATGTGAATCGCCGCCTTACTCATCACGACACCGACAATGACAAGCACCAATCCTGCGATGCGATACACTGCGATGTCATACCACAGAACAACAAGTGCTGATAACGATGCAACTAAGAGGGCAACACTTGTCACGTCGAACAACATCAGCACAGTTCGCTCTGCTGACCCCAACCGTCGAGCGTCGTAGATGGCATCCAGTAGCGATGGATACTGAGCGTGAAGCTGTTCAAGTCGCATTGCACTTGCTGCAGCAATAGCAGCACGCATGAACGATACAGCGGACAGAGCTGCACCGCTAATCCATGCTACCACAGTCGCAACAAACTGGAACGAGCTGTCATCGTTCATTGGGGTGGCAAGCTCAATTGCGGAATTCGCGGTCCACGATCGTAATGCGTCCGGGATACGTCATCAGACCGAATTTAGTACGGACTGTCGGCTTAGCATCGAGCTTGAGACGGCTTGCAGAGCCGTTTTTCCCGCCTATGGCAAGCGCTACATTGATCAGCTTGTCATAGCCTTGTTTGCCGAAAAATTCATACAGGTCGAGTGAAATCCGTATCGGAACAGTCGTAGTACTGCCACTGGCGGGGATCTCTACCTCACGGTCCAGTGCGCCCGTGATAGTTGGTTGTTCATCAATCAGCAAGCGGAATTCCAACCCCGCAAGTGTTGCGGCAACGGCACTTCTACCTTGTGTGCCATCGTTGGGATTACGCACCTGAAGGTCAAGCACAAAATCAGCAGGAAACTTGTTCGAACGAAATGCATCGAGCAGTTTCAGTCCGTCGCCAAGCGGATTGAAGTCGCTGGGGCTAGATTTGTCCGACAATGGGATGCCAACCAAGCGGAATTCATGCACGCTGCCGAGTTTGAACTGGAGACGTTGGAGATTTGCGAGGGTATCAGAGATCTGCTTGATCTGTGCACAGCTCAGCGGCCACAGACCACTAAGCACGATTGCAACTAAGATGACGCGGTGCCACCGCATACGTCCGCGAGCAATAGTGAATGTTGAACTTCCGCCGCTTTCGATTACTGGCGGCAATTTGACAGCAAATTACAACATTGCCCAGCAAACGCATAGCGCCCCACTCAGCACAAACGCTGTCTCCCCTGCTTGTGAGAGCAGGAGCTCTATGGTGTCGTTGTGCTGGCAGTCTCCGACAGTTGTCGCTCAAGCTCTTCTGCTTTGCGTCGTTGAATGTTGAGCGTTGTCAGAAGGCGGACTTTCGCGATGAGAAGTTTTTCTTCAATCGGTTTGCTCAAGAAGTCGTCGGCTCCACTCTCAATCGCTTTGAGTTGGTTAGCGACATCATTGAGTGCCGTAACAATCACGACTGGAATTTTCGCTGTCGCCGGATTCTCACGTAACCGGCGCACAGTTTCATAACCATCCATACGAGGCATCATCACATCGAGCACAATTGCATCAGGCACACGCTGTGTGATTTTTTCCAAACACTCAATACCGTCGTATGCCTCAGCTGCCTCGAAGCCATTGGATTCGAGGTAACGTCGGAGTAGCTTTGTTGTGATGCGATTATCATCAACAACCAAGACGAACGGCTTTTCCATAACAAGCTCCATCGGTTATGCAACAGTTACACATATTTTGTCACAACTGGCGTGCCAGGCACACCGAGTAGCTCGTCAGGTGTTGCAATATAGTGCGTGCAATTTGCTCGCTGTGCCAGTGAAAGTAGCACTTCGCCCCAGTATGCAATTCCCAACGAGCACACCCAATGTATCGGCGCAATACTGCGTTCCTGTAGCCCGCCATTAGGGAACAGATGCACTCGAGCTCCGCGGTAACGCTGCGCTTGCTGCTGATGTAGATGCAGAACAGCACGGCGCACTTTGTGCTCCAAGCGTTGCATTCGTGAAGAGATAGCATGTGAGGTTGCCCGAACTGTGCGCACTAAAGTCGGATCAAATTGACCGATATAATGCTCTATGTGGTCGAGTATCGAGCGTATCGTTTGCTCTGCTTCGACCGCACGTTCGATCACTTGCATATTGTCGAATTGTTCCGATAGCCAACGGTCAAAAGTGTGATTAGGTTGGACAAATACATCCACATTCTCGGTATGCCGGTCGAGTACTCGCATCACGCGCGAAGGAACAATTGTTCCCGAGCAGCGAAGGTACAACGTTGCTTTCGGAATGTTCCACCGTTGGTATGCACTGCGTAGCTGCGCATGATATTGTAGCTCGGCTGGTCCGAGCACAGTCACAGTGGGTGCAAAGAGAGCATCCTGCACGAGTGGTCGGAGTGCCGCGCTCGGCGAGAAGCGTTCTGGTTCACGGTGAAGTGTATCGAGCAGCTCACCGTGGCTGATACGCCTGTCCGCGAAGCGATAACTGTCATTGGTGTCACGGTGAATCCGGAAGCGGCGACCGTCGGTATGAAAAAACACGTTGACATCCGCTGCATGCAGCTGTGCTGAGTATCCACGTGCGACAAGCTCGTCAGTCTGTTTGACGATGGCTTCGGCTAAATCTCCCGGGGATCGAAGATCACGCTCGAGAATTGCTCCCATAGCTCCGATGGTACGCAACACCGACGAACGCACGAATACTACCCCATATCGGCTCCATACGCGATGATGCAACTCAATAAACGCATCGCTCCACAAGCGACCAGCCTGGTAGCACTGCGAGAGGATTTCGACTGCACTGCTTCCCCACGGCATGCGATCGAATGTCGAGCGGAGAAATGTTAGTTGCTCAGAAATCATCTCGCCAACTCGACATGTTGCAACGATAGTCTGCTCTGGGGAATCACCATCAGTGGGGCAATCAAGCATGACGGTTTCATCATTCGGCGTAATAATGCCAATGCGCTGAGCCTCGGCGATATCATGATCGTTATCTTCCACCCAGAACACGGGAACTGCACCGTGCTGGCGCGCAAGAACAATGAGTGAAGCGACTTTGAGCCACGTATAAAGTGGACCCCCAAAATGGCCGACTTGCTGACCACTGATAACAACCGGTTTGCCTACTCGCAATTCTTCGATACTTGTTCGCTGCTCGGCAGAAAGAGCAAGTCCCGCCATGGTTGCTTCAATGGCTACAATTGCATGAGGATTGCATGGTCGGCGCTGCTGCTCACCAGCAAACAGTGCCTCGAGCCACTGATTGCCAGAAACGTAATCACAGACAAGTGCAGATGTACCGGGTATTCGACACCAAGACAACGAATGCATCGCGAAGTTTCGACGGTGAACGGTTGCCCTCGACGGAACCAGCGCAGGAGTATTTTCCATGCTGCCTCCGACCGACACTGCTAATTTCGTATGCTGTTTTACAACTGAGGTGACTTACATGCGCTTTTTCAATTACATCGCACACGAGTGGATCCCATCTGCCAGTGATCGGTGGTTTGCCAACCTTAATCCCGCTAATACAGGCGACATTATCGGAGAATTTCCGCGATCGAACGCCGCGGACATTGAACAAGCCGTCCGCACCGCACAAGAAGCATTTCGCACCTGGAGCCGCATGCCTGCTCCCCGACGTGGTGAGATCATTCGTCGAGCTGGTGAGATCTTCATTCGGCGCAAGGACGAACTGGCTGCTATCATGACACGGGAGATGGGAAAACCAATTTTCGAAACAAAAGGCGATATCCAGGAAGCCATCGACACCGCATTCTACAGTGCGACTGAGACTCGGCGACTTTTTGGTTACAACACCCCGAGCGAACTACCAAACAAAATGAACTTATCATTCCGCACACCGATCGGTGTGTGCGGTATCATCACTGCGTGGAACTTTCCGATTGCCGTGCCGTCGTGGAAAATCTTCCCTGCTCTTGCCGCTGGCAATACCGTTGTGTGGAAGCCTTCAGATGATGCGCCACATTCGGCGGTAATCTTCGCAGAAATTCTCGAAGAAGCAGGCGTACCGCCTGGTGTCTTCAACGTCGTCCACGGTGATGCCGAAGCAGGTGCAGCATTGGTTGAGCATCCCAATGTTCGTGTAATTGCGTTCACTGGATCAACTGCAACCGGAACACAAATTGCCGCACGATGTGGTGCACTCAATAAAAAGGTCTCGCTCGAAATGGGTGGTAAAAACGCTGTCATCATCATGGGTGATGCTGATCTCGACTTAGCGCTCGACGGTGTTCTCTGGGGAGCATTTGGCACGACTGGACAACGCTGCACAGCAACGTCTCGACTGATTCTACACGAGCCGATCTACGATCGTTTTCTGAGAATGCTTGTCGAGCAAGTACAGTCGCTTCGCATTGGTTCCGGTCTCGATCCGGACATACAAATGGGTCCAGTCATTAATCAGCGTCAATGCGATAAGATTCTCAGTTACATCCGCATCGGTCAGGAGGAAGGCGCCCGACTACTCACTGGTGGTAAGCGTCTTGATACCGGTGAATTGGCGTATGGATACTTCATCGCGCCAACTATTTTCACCGACGTCCTACCGACAATGCGTATTTGGCGGGAAGAAATATTTGGACCGGTACTTTCAGTTGCAAAAGCTCATTCATTCGAACACGCTCTCGCC
This sequence comes from Chlorobiota bacterium, assembly GCA_026416585.1. Taxonomy (GTDB): domain Bacteria; phylum Bacteroidota; class Ignavibacteria; order Kapaibacteriales; family NICIL-2; genus NICIL-2. Next base: position 9,772 of record JAOAEV010000084.1, read on the forward strand.
CTTGCTAATGACTCCGAATACGGACTATCATCGGCGATTTACACACGCTCTGTCGAGTATGCGTTCGCAGCGATGCAGGATATTGAGGCAGGTATCACATACATCAATGCCCCAACAATCGGTGCAGAAGCACACATGCCATTCGGCGGCGTCAAGAACACCGGCAATGGTCACCGCGAAGGTGGCTGGACAGTCTTTGACATTTTCACCGAGTGGAAAACCGTTTACGTGGATTTCAGCGGACGCTTGCAGCGCGCGCAGATCGATACTCAGTCCGATTGAGACCTCCACGTCTGCTCAAGGCGATTGATCCGCTGTGTCAATTCAATATGTGCAGTGTGTGGATTGAGTTTGCCGTAAAGCAGTGCAGCAATGACCTCTTCAGCATCGCGTTCGGCGTCGAGAAAGTATGGTAGCGGCGGTAGTACACACGAACGAAATGTCTGCTCATAGGCATTACGCCACTGTGACGACCGCATTAGCAACGTGTCAAGCACTTGCTGTGATGGGACTCGTTGGGCGGGGAATCCTGCATCAGGAACCTCTCGGCAGAATTGCGCAGCCCGCTCCCACGTGCTGAGGAAGCTCAGGAGTTGCTCAGCGTCCCCAGGATGCGCTGTAGAGCGTGCAATGGCATAACAATCACCGCTGAGAATACTCGCACCATCACTCGTACCGCGGTGCGGTATAACACTAAGGACATCGTATGTCGCACGTACGGCTGCATCGGCAAGCATCCATGTTCCCGTCAGCACAGCCCCTATTTGACCACGGCGGAGTCTTTCGTCGAGCTGGCGTGACTGTTCGATAGCAGCAAAAGGCACTAATTTTTCTAATTCTGCACAGGCCGCTAAAAACATTGTATCGATCGTGGTGCTCAAGGGCAACGTGCGGAATACATGCGAACCAGTGGCCCACATCAGCGGAAGATTGCGTTTGAGCACATTGTGGGGATCACTTATGCACAGCCCAATACCGTACCGCTGCGGTGGAGAGTGAAAGCGTTGCACCGCAGCGACAAATGCGTTCCATGTGGTATTCGAATTGACACCCAGCGCACGATGAACAACGAGCACCCGTGCATTGACTGTCCATGGTACGGCATAGTACGTGCCGCCGATCCGACCGAACTGCACAATTTCTGGACGAAGTGTCTGGACAAGCGTTGAATCAAGCTGGCGAAGCACTGGCATAAACTCCGTAATCCACTCAGCACCAAGGTGCACGACATCTGGTGGCGTTCCACTCGAAAAAGCGATTTGGAGCTTCGCCTTTCCGTCAGACCACTGAAGGGGTGTTGTTTCGATGCGAATACCGGGATGTGTGCGTTCGAATTGGTCGAGCAATTTGCGGAATTCTCGTTGTTGCGCTGGTTCGCTCCAGAAGTGCCAAACTCGCAGCACACGTACAGGCTCTGTGCTACGATTGCACGCTGCAAAAACAGCGACTGCCGCCAGCACAATGGTTCGGAGGATATTCAATTACCTCAGTGGATTGGTGGGATAGTAGCATTAGTAAGCGTTCCCGTCGCAATCGAGTCGCGATAGCGATCGGGATGAAAGTATGCATCGAGGATGGCTCGTGCAATCGGTGCAGCACGAGTGGCACCAAACCCCGCATTTTCGACCATTACACACATGGCGATTGTTGGATTTTCTGCCGGTGCATAGCAAATAAACCACGAATGATCTTTGCCGTGAGGATTCTGCGCTGTACCTGTTTTCCCACACACAGAGATACCATCTAACCGAACGTTCGTTGCTGTTCCACCAGGCACATTACACACAGCGTACATTCCCTCTTGGACAATGCGGACATACTTCGGATTGAATGGTAGCTTGATACTGCCGTACGCGACGTTTTCGAGCCGACCAGTTTCTTTATTGTAGATGGCACGCACCACGTGTGGCTGGTAGAGAATCCCTCCATTTGCAAGGGCAGCAGCATAGACCGCCCTTTGCAAGGTCGTCACCCCGAGCTCCCCTTGACCGATACCTAAGTTCACCATCCGTCCATCGAGCAAACTACCAGTAATACCACGACGCTCGAACCATTTCCGCGAAGGGAGTAATCCAGAACGCTCCCCAGCTATGTCAATACCTGTCTGCTGCCCAAAACCTAACATGGTACCGTACTTGTAGAGATTGTCAATCCCAACCCGCTGACCCAGACGGTAAAAAAACACGTTGCACGATACCTGTATTGCACGACGAACATCGACCATCCCGTGTGCACCGTGACATTTGAAGCTCCTGCCACCATAGGTAAAGCTGCCTGGACAATGAATCGTCGTCCGTTCATCAAGCAACCCTTCGTGCATCGCAGCGAGTGCCATCAGCATTTTCCACGTCGAACCAGGCGGATAGATTGTT
>JAOAEV010000125.1 GCA_026416585.1 Chlorobiota bacterium
ACAAGAGTCACATCCTTTCCTGAACGCCGCACACGCGCTTTCCCAAACGGAATCAGATAATCGTCCGGCGGAGTAGGGGCACTCGTTGGACGGTAGTTGTAGAGGAACTTCGGCTCAATGTACATCGTCACGCCCTGCGAACGAATTGCTGTCCGCATCAAACCAATTGCATCATCAGCAAATGCTGGACAGACGACACGAATTCCTGGCAGGTGCGCAAACACTGCATCGAGGCATTGGGAATGGTATAGTCCACCTTGAATGTAGCCTCCACTGGCAAGGCGGATGACAATGTTTGGCGTGAACTGCCCGCGTGTGCGCCAATAGTCGTGCGAGCACTCGATGAGCTGCTCCATCGCGGGCCAGAAGTAATCGGCGAACTCGGCACCTTCGATCACCACGCGGATGTCGTCTCGATATCGGCAAAAACCGTTTGCGGTCCCAACAATGTAATCCTCGGCGATCGGCGCATTGAAGACGCGTTCGTTACCAAATTCGTCGAGCATGCCTTTGACAACGTTGAAAATCCCCTGCTTATTCTTTGATGCGACATCCTGCCCCCAGAGAAATGTATGTGGGTTGCGACGGAATTCCTGCTTGAGAGCATAGTTGATCCCCTCACGGAGAGTGAGCATTGGCGCGTTGGGATCGATTGTTACGCGCTCTTCGCTCGGATCGTCGTAATCAATGATCCCAGGAGGAACGATGTACTCTTTCCACGACTGGGGATCGGGATCGGCTGCAGCTTCAGCTTGCTCGGCTGCGTGTGCAATTTCTGTCATGTTCTCCTGCTCGATTGCCTGCAGCTCGTCGTCGGTAGCGATGCCTTCCTCCAGGATCCGCTGGCGAAACACTTTGAGTGGATCGCGTCCTTTCATCGTCTCGATCTCTTCCTTACTGCGGTACAGCTCGTGATTATCCGAGTTCGAATGCGAACCGATGCGATCGCAATCGGCATGGACCATTGCAGGACCAGCACCGGACAGAACATACTCTGCCGCCTTCTTCATTGCACGGTAGGAATCGAACACATCGCGCCCGTCGCACTTGACGATAAGGAGATGCCGAAAGCCGATGAAATTGTCCGACACATCAGGATTTGCCGTCTGCTCCTCAACTGGCACCGAGATGCCATACTTGTTGTTCTGGATAACAAAAATCACCGGTAACTGTTCGCGCGAGGCGCCATTGACCGCTTCGTAAAAGTAGCCCTCCGAGCATGCCGATTCACCACCCGAATAGATAACCAGTTCGTCGCCCTTGTACTTTTTGATTGCCCGTGCCGTCCCTGCCGCATGCGGTGCATGGTTCCCTGTACACGAGCTAACATTTTGAATCCGTATCGAAGGCTTGGCGAAATGGTTACTCATGTGCCGGCCACCACCGGCAACGTCGGCATCTTTGCTCAAACCGTTAAGGATGATTTCGTAGGGAGTGATCCCTGCAGATAGTGCCGTAATAAGATCGCGATAGTAGGGGAAGAGGAAATCTTTCCCCGCTCGAAAAATTTGGCCAATGGCGATTTGAATACCGTCGTGTCCTGCACACGGGGCGTGGTAGGACCATCCCTTTGCCATTTTCAAGTAGGTTGCTGCTTTTTCGTCGAGTTTGCGACCAAGATGGTTCAACTTGTACCACCGGAGAATTGTCTGTCGGTCAAAACCGCTACAGTCGAACCGGGAGTGTACCTGCTCCATCGCCGCCGGTGCTCCGTTGGCGGTATCGCCGGTAGGTGAAGGAACCGGTGCTTTTTGGGGTGGCACTGTGCGCTTCGACTGCGATGTCTTTTTCAGTGAAGATTTCGATGAACGACTTGCCATAAGTTATCCGGAATTGATACTGTCACTTGCCATCGAGGGGATGAGATATCCGCCCGTGCTTTGTTGTGGTTGCACGAGCCCGACCAGGTTCATTGACGAATGTAAGCCAGCCGTACGGATCGTCGCCAGCGCGAACTATCGCCAAAAATCGTTCGATGATAGTGCGTGTAATTGGACCCACTGCACCCGATCCAATTGTAATGCGGTCCACTGAGCGCACAGGGGTAATTTCTGCTGCTGTGCCCGTCAGGAAAATCTCATCGGCAACATAGAGCATTGCCCGAGGAATTACTTGCTCGACCACGGGAACACCCGCATCGCGCGCCAGTTGGAACACCGTCGCCCGCGTAATGCCAGGCAAAATCGAGGCAGCTACCGGCGGGGTATAGAGCACGCCATCGCGGACGATAAACACGTTTTCTCCGCTCCCTTCGCTCAAATTGCCGTGCGCATCGAGTGTGATCCCTTCGTCGTAGCCATGTCGGAGTGCTTCAATCCGCACCAGTTGGGAGTTCATGTAGTTAGCTGCCGCTTTGGCAACGGTTGGGAGAGTATTACCATGGAGTCTCGTCCAGGAGGAAATACAGACATCTATGCCTATATCAAGGGAATCTTTCCCCAAGTATCGTCCCCATTTCCACGCTGCAATAGCAACCTCAACAGGACACCCAAAAGGGGTGACACCCATCTCGCCATAGCCGCGAAAAACAATAGGGCGGATGTAGCCATCGCGCAGTTGATTACGACGGAGCAGTTCGACAGTTGCCTCTGCCAACTGTTCGACGGAATATGGTAGCTCGGTGTAGTAAATCTTGCACGAATGCTCCAACCGCTTCAAATGGTCATGCAATCGAAAAACCCCCGTGCCGCGTCGCGTTCTGTATGCACGAATGCCCTCGAACCAACTGGAGCCGTAATGAAGCGCATGTGATAGGACATGCACCTGTGCTTTGTCCCACGAGACAAAACGCCCATTCATCCAAATCAATCGCGTTTTCGGTAGAGGCATCAGGATTTCTCCAGTTGGTAATACACGCTCCGTACTAACCCGGCACGCCGTCCGACGTCCCGAGCCGTTCCAGTAGCTGCTGCCGCACCAGCGTCGGATTCGCTTTGCCGTGCGAGTATTTCATCACTTGCCCGACCAAAAAGCCGAGTACGTTGGTCTTACCGTTGCGCCACTTGTCGATCGTGTCGGGATTTTCGCTTAGCGCACGTTCGACCAGCTGCTCGATAAACGTCGTGTCAGACACTTGTACCACGCCACGTTCCGCCACAAGCTTGCCAGGCGACGCCGGATTGCTAAGCATTTCGGCGAACAGTTCTTTGGCGATTCGACTGTTGATTGTCTGTGTCGCTTGCAGCTCAACCAGCTCTGCCAGTCGTTCAGGAGCAATCGAGAACTCAGCAATACTGATCTTGCGCTCGCCGATAACTCGGAGCACATCAGTCATAATCCAGTTGCTGACAAGTTTGTAGCGATCGGGCGTCGGCGATGGTAACGACGCACAGGTACGTTCGAAATATTCAGCAATCGCGCGGTCGGCAACAAGCACGCCGGCATCATAGGCAGGGATACCGTATTGATGTTGTAACCGCCGCTTGCGAGCCAGAGGCAGTTCGGGCAGGTGGGAGCGGACGCGCTCGATCCATTCGTCGCTCACCACAACCGGCACTAAGTCCGGCTCGGGGAAGTAGCGATAATCGTGGGCAAATTCTTTCGTGCGCATTGGGCGTGTCTGCTGAGTAGCAGCATCCCACATCCGTGTTTCTTGGATAATCGTACCGCCGCGCTCGATAGTGGCAATCTGCCGCTCGATTTCGTAGGCAAGCGCCTTTTCAACGTTGCGGAACGAGTTGAGATTCTTCACTTCAGTTTTTGTGCCAAACCGATCTGAACCCCGCAGGCGTACCGACACGTTGGCATCGCACCGGAGAGAGCCTTCTTCCATGTTGCCGTCGCAAATACCGAGATAGACTACCATTTGCCGGATTTCCTGCAAATAGAGTGCTGCCTCACGTGGAGAGCGAATGTCCGGCTCCGAGACGATTTCAATAAGCGGCACACCGCAGCGGTTGAGGTCAACCAGCGTGTCAATATCCAGATCGTGGATAGATTTGCCCGCATCTTCCTCCATGTGAATACGCGTAATACCAATCCGTTTGGTTATGCCCTCGTCAAGTTCAATTTCAACAGCACCGCCATAGCAAATCGGGTCATCGTACTGCGAAATTTGGTAGCCCTTTGGCAAGTCGGGGTAAAAATAGTTCTTGCGGGCAAAACGCGAGCGGGGGCGTATCGTGCACCCTGTGGCGATCCCCATGCGAAGTGTGTACTCGACCACCTGCCGATTAAGCACAGGGAGAGCACCGGGGTGCCCCAAACAAACGGGGCATACATTGGTGTTGGGTGCCGCGCCATATTGGGTCGAGCAGCGACAGAATGCTTTCGTCGCCGTCAACAGTTGGGCGTGGACCTCCAGCCCAATAACGGCTTCATAGTCGGTCGCGATCGCTGTTTGCATGACAATCGAAAAATGACACGTCCACGCACTCGAAACAGTGCACCGCAAAAGTACGAATCATGCCGGACGGAGCAGGGAAATCAATTGCTAATTTAGAAGGCGTACAATCGAGCTCCTATACCATGAGACGTGCGCTTTTCGTTTTGTATCTTGGGGCACTGATTGGCGGTTGCGCCGGTGTTCGCGAACCCATCGCGGGTCCAGACGCACCACCCCCACCAGGCTACGCACCCGTATTTGTCAACAAGATTCAGCCATATACACCGAGCGTACCCGCACCGTTTATCACCGTAACACGTACACAAATTCACCAAGCACGCACCGTCCGGGTCTATGCACACGTTCTGGATTCCAGCGGCGTGCTCTACACAGGACTTGCCTCGAAAGAGTGGCAGAAACTTATCTGCGAAGTCACCGACGAGATTAATGGGCGAACCAAGTCAGTAGAATACCGGCTTAGCGAGGTTACCGTCGCAAATGCAGAGCCGCTTGCGCTCGCGCTTGTGCTCGACCACAGCGGTTCTATGGGAGATGCGCGAGCATTTGCTCTGCAGGATGCAGCGCTCCGCCTGATTGCCCAAAAACGCCCCAAGGATGAAATCGCTCTCGTCAAATTCGATAATCATATCGAGGTCGAATCCCTGCCGTCAACATCGCAAGCAGATCTGATGCAGCGGCTTCGTCGCGTCGGATTACGGGGATTCGGGGGACTCACCGCGATTGTGGACGGCGCCAAAGCAGGGCTCGACGCACTCGCTGCCAGCCGTGCACCCAACAAAGCAGTGCTTGTATTCACCGATGGCTATGACAACAGCTCACGGATGCTGAAGGACTCGCTCGTGACTCAGGCACAGGCACTCGGTATACCGATTTGCACAATTGGCTTTGGCTACTCTATTGACGAAGACTACTTGCGCAGCATCGCCAGCGCTACCGGTGGCATCTACCAGCGTATTTACCGCACCGACGAGTTTAGCGCCATTCTCCCGAGCGTCTATGCATTACTGGAAAACTACGTAGCGCTCGATGTGCAACTGAAAGAATATGGTGTTCATCGCATCCGGATCAAACTCTGCCCTCCGAAACCAGCACCGGAAAGCATCGCGGAGATAGCCCTTGACAACACCCCAGACGTCGGGAGCATCGGGATACTCTACGTCTATTTCGACACAGACAAAGCCGATCTCAAACCCGAATCCAAACCTGCGCTTGATAACATTGAAGTGCTGTTGCGTGCTTACCCTGCCATGGTCATTGAAGTGCGAGGGCACACCGATAGTACAGGGAATGCCGACTACAATCTTCGGCTGTCCGAACGACGCGCCAATGCCGTTCGTACCGAGCTGGTTCGACGGGGAATTCAGCCGGACCGCATTCGGGGGGTTGGTTTCGGATCCTCTCAGCCAATCGCTGACAACCGCACGCCAGAAGGACGTGCTCTCAATCGTCGTACCGAATTTGTGATTTTGCGGAGATAGGGCAGAAGGAAACACTCATCCATGCCCGCATCTTTCACCAATAATGCCTGCGGGCGACCTGCCAGGGTCGCCCTCGCGCATCGATGCTGTGCATCCTTACTTGAACTGCACACGGAATTTCCCATTAGTCACCGCGCGGCTCTGCTGCTTGTCGTCGTATGAGGAGTGCTGTGTGCGGCTGCCCAGAACCAATCTGGACAGTGCCCGACCGGGAAATACCGACTGCGCGAAGCTGAAACTGCGCAACCACCGACACCCACGCCACACCGAGTATGCTTCCCCACCGGACAAAGCTGCCCGCCAGAAAAAGAAAGGTTCCTTCCTCCCATACGGTTGCCGTTCTTGAAAATGTCGCGGACGGACAGCAACAACGACGCTGCGGGTTCTGGG
>JAOAEV010000111.1 GCA_026416585.1 Chlorobiota bacterium
GGACGGTATGTTCCAGTAGTGTGATACCATCACCAAGTAGGGGCAGAAGCTGTTTCGGTCGGTGCTGGCGACTGAGCGGGAAGAAGCGCTCACCGCTTCCACCAGCCATGATGATTGCATAACGTTTCACGATCTTAATTCTGCAAATGAGTGAGCGGGACTGAGGCGACCATTCTGAACAAGCACTTCGAGGATCTGCACTGCATTTGTCGCAGCACCCTTGCGCACATTGTCAGCGACAACCCACAACGCCAGTGCGTGCGGATTCGATGGGTCTGGACGGAGGCGACCAATCCACACAGCATTAGTTCCGCTGGCAGTTAGTGGCGTCGGATAGTTTTCGGGTACGTACTCAATGCCTGCTGCGGTGCGATATAACTCGATCAATGCTGGTAGCTCGATTTGATGCTGACATTCAACCCAGACAGCTTCGGCATGGGAGCGGTAAATCGGAAGACGCACACATGTAGCAATGACCGCCATATCGGGTCGGTCCATAATACGCCGCAATTCACGCATCATCTTGCGTTCTTCTTCGCTCCAGCCATCATCAGCGATGGGATGAAAGACTGTATTGTGTGCAATGGGATGAGAGCTGATTCGAACGGTGGGCTCTGTGCCTGCAAGTTCTGCATCCAATTGGGCGAGACCACGTGCCCCAGCACCACTGACCGATTGATACGTCGCAACAACTACTCGCACAATGTTGAACAGACGCTCGATTGGTGCGAGTGCAACGGCAAGCTGAATGGTCGAGCAATTTGGATTGGCAATGATACCGTGATGCTCGAGCGCACGGTGAGCATTGACTTCTGGGACTACAAGCGGCACGTTCGGATCTGTTCTCCAGGCACTCGAATTATCAACAACGGTTGTACCGTAATTGGCAAAAAGTGGTGCATATTCTCTACTTACTGCAGACCCCGCTGAAAATAGCGCTATGTCGAAGCCGGAACGTGCTACGTCCATCGTGAGTGGCTCGACGCGAAGTTGGAGGTTCTTCCATTCGATGATAGTGCCTGCTGAACGCTCTGATGCAAACAGCCGCAGCTCGGCGATTGGGAATTGTCGCTCGGCAAGAACATCGAGCATTGTTCGTCCGACCAGTCCAGTTGCGCCGACGATAGCAACGCGGAAGCTCATTGTTTTTTCAGGTTGTAATACAAATGCAAGATACCACACGCTTTATTGATGTGGCGTGGCAAGGTGCGAGTAGATTACGAGCATGAGTGCTAATTTTGTTAGCGCTTGCGCTCATAGCTCAGTTGGATAGAGCAACAGCCTTCTAAGCTGTAGGTCGCAGGTTCGAGTCCTGCTGGGCGCGCGCTGCTTGGTTGTTCCACCACTGCACGGGTAGCCACATGGATCAGCACATTGTCGCCGAAACCATCACCGATCGAGGTTTGCAGTACATGGCAGGCTTCGGTAATGAGTTTATCAGCGAAGCATTGCCTGGTGCAATTCACCCCACGATGAACTCGCCACAAAAGCCAGCCTACGGACTGTACATCGAGCAGATTAGCGGAACCCCGTTCACAGCGCCGCGTGTGGTCAACCGTCGTACCTGGATGCATCGAATACGTCCGTCAGTGGTTCACAAGCCCTTTCAGCTCATTGACGACGGTCTGATTCGCTCGACACCGTTCGATGAATTACCTGCTACCCCGAATCAGCTCCGATGGAGTCCGCTACCGATACCTGACGAACCGACGGACTTCGTTCGCGGTATTGTCACTGTCGGTGGGTGCGGCAATCTTGGTATGCACAATGGGTTGGCAATTCACCTCTATGCATGCAATGCAGATATGACGGATCGCTTTTTTTACAATGCCGATGGGGAAATGCTCATTGTCGCCCAACTTGGTACACTCCGAATGCACACGGAGCTTGGTATCCTCGACATTCAACCGGGCGAGATTATGGTCATCCCGCGTGGTATCAAGTTCCGGGTTGTTCTTCCGGAGGGTAAAGCGCGCGGATACATTTGCGAGAACTATGGTCCGTATTTCCGCCTACCTGACCTTGGACCAATTGGTGCCAATGGGCTGGCATATCCACGTCATTTCTTAGCACCAGTTGCTGCGTACGAGGACCGCGAAGGTGAATTCGAAGTAGTCGCCAAATTTCAAGGGCACTTGTGGGCATCGGTCATAGACCATTCGCCACTGAACGTGGTCGCATGGCATGGCAACTATGCACCCTACAAGTACGACCTTACGAAATTCCAATGCATCAACACCGTTACGTTTGATCACCCGGATCCGAGTATTTACTGTGTGCTGACAGCACCAAGCGAGATTCCTGGTACAGCAAATTGTGATTTTGTGATCTTTCCCGATCGGTGGATGGTTGCCGAAGATACCTTCCGTCCTCCCTGGTTCCACCGAAACTTTATGAGTGAGTTCATGGGGCTAATCTGGGGAGTCTATGATGCGAAGGAGGAAGGCTTCGTACCAGGTGGTTGTAGCCTACACAACTGCATGAGCGGTCATGGACCAGATGCTACGACATACGACAAAGCAACAGCAGCTGAACTCAAACCAGTCAAGCAACAAAACACACTTGCCTTCATGTTCGAGTCGCGCTTTGCTATTCGCACTACAAAGTATGCCATGGAAACGGCAACACTACAGCGCGATTACTACGAGTGCTGGCAAGGACTCAAACCTCGCTTTACTGCACGGCAGGTGAACGGTTCGCCGAACTGAGTGTCCCATATATGGTGGCAGGGCAGCCAATCGGCTGCCCTTTGTTTTTATTACTGCCATGATGGATACGTAGTATCCATCATGCAACGCCGTTGCTAGGGTCGTGGATAGCCGAGTAAGTTTTGACATGATGAGTGCTTGTCCGGCACCCCGGCGTAGTAGCCTTACCCTTATGATGAGCGGTAGCCTTACTTGCATATGTCGAACAGTGGGCTTGACGTCATGCCGAACAGATTGCAGTACCTTTTTGTGCGGGGAAAAATCCTGTGAAAGCACGTGCAAGGCGACACTTCAATGCTTGTTATGTTGAAACAAGCTCAGCTCAGTAGGAGATGAAAGATTGGCAGGAGAGATTATGCTTGAATCGCGAGATTTTGATGTGTACAGGTTGTCAGCTTACCACTTGAGAACATTTACTTCGTCAACGTACACCGTGCGCTTGTTTCGAAAGAGCGCCAATACAATTGCCAAACCAATTGCTGCTTCGCCGGCGGCAACAGCCATGACGAACAGCACGAAGATTTGTCCTGTAATGTCCCCTAAAAATTGGGCAAAACTGATGAATACCAAATTCACGGAGTTGAGCATCATCTCGATTGCCATGAAAACGATAATAGCATTGCGACGTGTAACGACCCCTATGACGCCGATCGTAAAGAGCGCTGCTGCTACAATCAAATACCAATCGAGCGGAACAGACTGAAGATTCATCGGAACATGCAGGATTATTCGACTTTGCGTTTTGCTAAAATGATGGCGCCGACAAGTGCAGCCAACAACAGAAGGGATATTGCCTCGAACGGAAAGAGATACTGCGTAAACAGCGCCTGACCGATGCTTTCAACGGTGCCGAGTGTCGCAGCTTTTGGCGAAAGCGTTGTCGCGCCAGTCGGCTGTGCGTTGACTAAAACGCTGACTTGTAACACGAACATTGCTGCAAGAACGACGCCGACTATTTTCCGCATAGTAAACTGTTCACGCAGAGCTTGTTCATTACCCAAATTGAGCAACATGATGACGAACACCACCAGCACCATGATTGCGCCGGCATAAACGAGAATTTGCAGCACTGCGAGCAGTTGTGCTTCAAGTGTCAGATACAATCCTGCAAGCATGAAAAAATGGGCAATCAAATTCACGGCTGCGGCAACAGGATTGCGCCGTGTGATCGTCCCGATTGCGGTCGCAATCGCACCGATACCGAAGAGAAAAAACAGTGCAACCTGCAACGACATGCTCATGTGCAACTGATTATAACACTGCTGCAAAAATAGAACGCGCTCGTGATTCGCGTGCCAATGCTATACATTGTTCGAGTCAGCATCACGTGAAAGCTTCAGTCCACCTTCATCGTGGAGCTGTTGAATGCGGCATACTCCTGCAAAGGAGCAGGATGTACATACACTACCGTCGAGTGGTGCAATGGGGAAGAGTCCACTACTGATCTGGGAAACGATATTCTCGGCGTGCTCGATCGCTTGGTGGAGAAGATTCTCCTGCTCGATCCGATCGCCGACGAATTGTGATCTGCGACGAGGAGATCGCTCAGAGAATGAATTCGCCGTGACAGGCATTGCAACTGCAAAAACATCCTCGTCTTTTGGCTGCAGAATGTAGTAGATGCCTCCATCGAGCACAGGTTCTATGCCATAGCGATTCTGCAATAGTGTACGCGCGGCAAGCATATAGAATGGCATCTGAAATGCTCTTCCATCCGCAATTGCTTTATTGTTCGAACCTGGACGATTTAACTTGTAATCTGCCACGACAACATGCACACGTTCGCCACGTCGTGCAACTTCGATGCGGTCAATCTTGCCGCGTATGGAGAGCGTCTGTGAGATTGGTATCGGTGACTCGACAGCATCGGTGCGATTACTTGGCATTCCGAATGCGATTTCGAATAGTGCCGGCTCGTACTCCCACCCATTTTTGAATCGCTCGAGCTCGCGATCAAGCCACTCGGAGAGAAAGCCACGCCGCTGGTCAGTGCCGAGTATCAACTCACACTCAAGCGCGAACAGTGGGTGGCTATGCCGGAAACGATCTAACTCTGCATGAGCGATTTCCCGGAGCAACGATGCGTACTCGTCCCGACGCGATGGATCGAGTCTGATGCTCCGAAAACCAGTTTGTTCATCATAATGCGCTTCGCGGTCGAGAAGTGTGCGGTAGAAACCGAACAGAATGCGATGGAACAATGAACCACTTTCAAGACTGCTCAGTGCAAGATCGTAGGTGTCTGGCTTACGCAATTGCAAAATCCGTTCGGCGAAATACTGATACGGGCATCGAGCGTATTGCTCGAGTTCAACCGCTGAGTATGGATGGGAAACCAGTGCTGCCAAATGTGTCGCAGCGTTGCTATCGAGCATGACGTTAGCGACCGTTTGCCACTGATTGATTTGGCGTGTGTTTGGATCGAGGCGTTGCAATTCTTCTGGCGCAGTTACGGCAGAGATCCACGATAGTTGAGTTGGAATCTGACCGTGTTCAATCCATTGGGCTAATTCATGGGAATTGTAACATCGCTGCGATAGTGTTGTGACCTTGAGTAGCTTGTCCACGAACGAAGATCGGACAAGTTGTTCACCATTTGTCGTTAGTCGGGGATATGTGATGAGCATATGCCACGAGCCATGCTCCAATGCCAGCGGATTGTTTGTCAGTGCTTGATAAAACTGGATACGTTCGGCTCGTATATGACGCTGCTCGCTATCGGGAAGCTCCTTGCCCAAAAAGTGCTCAGTTGAATACGCTTGGGGAAATTCACCATCAACCATGCCACAAAGTACATACACATCGTAAGGAATGCCGCGTGTTTGTTCGATGGATGTGACGGTAACACCATAGGCTGGTTTTTCAGCGATCTGATAACGCTTGGCACGCAGCATGGTCGCCAGTAATTCGGAGTATTCTGCCAGGCTCCGGGGGCGCTCGTCGTTCCATGCGTACTCGATTTCGCTGAGAGTATCGAGCAATGCTGTGTAGGCTCTTGTTTCTTGTTCGAGTAATTCTGCGAGTGCAATGTCGTCAGGTGTGTGTTTCTGGAGTGCCCATATACGCTGGAAGGCTTCCTCAATACTGGCTGTAATGCCCAAGCGGTCAAGTATATCATTGCGAACGAATGCGCAGAATTGTGATGTCGTCAGACGCCGCTCATGCGATGGAAGAAGGCGTGAAAGAACTTCCACGTCTGTGAAGGCACGGTTGATTTGTTCGATGTCTTGTTGTGCTTGCCGACGGTCGAGAGGATCGGCAAATGGCTGCGACTGCAGCGCTTCGAGATACGCCTGTGCATAGCCGAGCGCATGGCGTAAGCGATCGAGCCAACCACTGACTCCCCCTTGAGCATGACCACCGCTGATGCGTTGTCGCTCCGCGACATCGTTGAACGTCGAAGCATCCACTGCTGTACCGTCCGAACGATTACAATGAATCAACGGATTGGAAAGCACTCGATGAATATCCTCGCGGCGCCATCCACGAACGATAAGATCGAGTACTGACATCACCGCAACCGCAACTGGAGACTGATCGAGGCGAAAGCGATCGCTAATGTTGACTGGAACTCCGTGCACAATGAATAGCTCGCGAAAGAGCCTGGAATAAAGCTCCGGGTCCCGCATTGCTACACAAATCCGCTCGGGTTTTATGCTACGTTCGGCGATACAATGCTTAACATACTTGGCGATAAGTGTAACTTCTTCTAACCGGTTTGTACAGCCAAGTATTGTAATGATATTGTCGAACTCGGGATTCCGAATTTCTTGTTCAACGTTGAAGAGCCAGCGGCGCAAGTATGCGGTGCGGGGACGATGCCACTGCAGTCCGCCGTCCTCCAGTGGTGGATCGAATGCACGCGTTGTATAACCGAGGCTGACAAGCGTACGGTAGGTTTCGTCAAGGTTCCCAAAGAGTGGCCCATTTGCGGGGGAATACGCAAGAACAATACAGACGGGCACGTGTGTTGCTGCGAGCGCGCCGAGCATTTGTTGCTCGGGGATGCGGAATTCTGAAAAGCCTTCGACAACAATCGGTGGATGTGCAATCTCCACACCGGTAAGTAACGCATGAGTTACTCGGTCGAAGATTCCTGTATGGTCGCGGTAGCGTTTGTCGAGAAGAGCATGATATCGTTCATAGATCGCCAGAACATCGCTGAGCCGTTGTCG
>JAOAEV010000023.1 GCA_026416585.1 Chlorobiota bacterium
CGGCTTCGATGTACTGGTGTTGCGCGGCGGCTATAAGGCGTTCCGCCGATGGGCACTGGCAACGTTTGCCCGACCGCATCGGTTCATTATCATCAGCGGCTATACCGGTTCAGGTAAGACCGAATTGCTACAGCAACTGGCACAGCGTGGGGAATCTACACTCGACTTCGAGCAGCTTGCGTCGCATCGCGGTTCTGCATTCGGTTCCTTGGGACTTGGCCAACAACCGACACAACAGCAATTCGAGAATGCACTCGCGCTCGAACTGTGGAAGCATCGTTCTGCTGAGCGCATCTGGATCGAGGATGAATCACGACGCGTTGGAATGATTACCATCCCAGATGGTATCTGGACAGCAATGCAATCAGCGCCTATTATTGCTCTCGATATACCGCTCGAGCACCGCATCGAACGGCTCGTTACTGAATATGGGGCTTATTCCCCATCATCGCTTGCTCAATCTCTACATGCAATTCGTGAGCGTCTCGGCACAGAACGCTATACGCGTGCTCTCGAAGCTCTCGAACGCGGCGATATGAAGACCGTCGCTCGTCTTGCATTGGAACACTATGACAAAGCATACCGCCACAGTCTTCGCAAACGCGCTCACCGTGTTTGCTGGCTGACTGCGGCATCCTCCGAGGTCGCGCTCAATGAGCTGCTCGATCTGGCATCTCTCCAATACACGACCGATTCGCAGCAATGAGTCAACATACACAGCCAATCCTTGTGGTGGATCTCGACGAGACATTTCTGCAGACTGACCTGGTTTGGGAAGCGATTACACAACTTGTACAAAAGAAACCGTACCTATTACCATTGATTCCATTGATGCTATTGCGTGGCAGAGTACGTTTCAAGTATTGGCTTGACCGGCACGTCACATTCGATATCAATGCGCTACCACGCACAATAGCTGTCGAGCATTTTCTCCGCAACGCAAAAGCAGAAGGACGTACGGTGGTGCTTGCAACCGCATCACTGCGCCAGTGGGTCGAACCGTGGGCGTTGCAGTTAGGCTATTTCGATCGCGTGTTCGGCACTGACACCGTCAATCTTCGTGGCTCGGCGAAACTTGATTGCATCCGGACCGAATTCGAAGGGCATCCGTTCGACTACATTGGCAATAGTGCAGCAGATATACCGCTCTGGCGCGCCGCCCGATCAGCGTTGATTGTTGGCAATCCTGATCGTTACGAACGTCGCATTGGGAAACGCTTCGCTCAGGTCTTCACCGTCAACCGCCCAACCGTTGCCGACTGGCTACAGCAACTTCGTATTGAGCAGTGGAGTAAAAACCTGCTGGTTTTGCTGCCCATTGTTCTCGCACACAAGCTCGGCGACATTTCTACGGTGGGTATTGCCACCATTGCAGCTGCGCTAATGAGTATTCTTGCCTCGGCACTCTACACATTCAACGACATCGTGGACCTCGAACGTGACCGACGCCATTTGACCAAGCGCAACCGTCCATTGGCGCGTGGCATTATCCCGCTCCGACAAGCGTGGATTGCCACGATTGTTGGAGTTGTTCTGAGCTTTTGCGGTGCACTGCTCGTGTTGTCACCGGCAGCAGTCAATCTATTGCTCGTCTATGCAGTCACATCTGTGGCATACTCCACTGCATTGAAGCATATTCCACTTGTGGACGTCATTGTGCTCGGCGGTCTCTATATGCTTCGAATTGTGCTCGGCGGTGTTGCAACCGAAACGGAAATATCTACGTGGCTGCTCGGTTTTGCATTCGTGTTTTTTACTAGCTTGGCGCTGCTCAAGCGGCACAGCGAGACGGTACATGCACCGACCGCTGATTATCACCTGAATCGACCATACGATAAGCGCGACGAACCATTCTTGCTCGCAAGTGGCATCGCGACCGGTGGAATGGCTGTGGTCATTTTGATCCTCTATCTGACCAGCGATAGAGTGCGCACACTGTACACACATCCTGAGCGGCTTTGGGCAGTGCTACCACTGGTTTTACTGTGGCTGCTACGGATGTGGCGATTGTCAGTGCACGGCAAGTTAGCGGGCGATCCCCTCGGTGCAGCATTGCACGATCGCGTCAGCATTGCAATCGCAGTAGCAATTGTCATCGTCGTCTCGATTGTTGCACGATGATGAATGATGAACATTCGTTCATGGTCTGGTTTGCCTTTCCCGGAATCGTCACGCTGGATTGCTCTCCACTGGACCAGCGAGACCCCCTTTACCTGGAGTAATGACGTACTGCTGCCACGTGGTTGTGGGCGGAGTTATGGCGACGTCTGCTTGCCAAGCCAAACGGCTGTTCTCTGCACGCCATGCGACCGAATTCGTCGGTTCGACCGAGAGCGTGGGATTATATGCCTTGAAGCTGGAGCGCGCATCAGTGACATCCTTCGCCTGACCATACCTGCCGGCTGGACACTGCCGGTCGTACCCGGCACAGCGCAGGTAACAATCGGTGGCGCAATCGCCAACGATATCCACGGAAAAAGCCATCACTGGGCTGGAACATTCGGTCGGTGGGTTGAACGTCTGGAGCTTCTTCGATCCGATCAGCGCATTGTGTGCACACCGTGCGATAATGCCGAACTATTCCGCGCAACAATCGGTGGTCTGGGATTGACTGGCATTATTACATGGGCAGAACTGCAGCTTGTGCCTACACGCTCCCCGTGGCTTGAAACGCGAAACATTGCTTTTTCAACCCTCGACGAGTTTTTTGCCATCACCGCTGAAATTGAACAGAACACGGAATACGTTGTCGGTTGGTGCGACCTCTCTGTAGCAGGACGCATTCGCGGCATCGTTCATGCATCCTCATTTTGCGACGAAAATGCCCAGAGCAGAACACCGAGACCATCGAGTGCTAACCTCCCGACACTCCCTGTATCCGTATGGACGCAGGCGACTGTGCGTGTAGCAAATACTCTGCGATGGCAGATGTTGTCACGTCGTCCGATTGTTCGAGAACACTACAGCCAGGCATTTTTTCCGTTGGACCATGTACCATGGAATCGCCTATTCGGCCGTCGTGGGTTTTACCAGCTCCATGCAGTTATACCGCGACAGATCGAGCGCACGGGCATTGATAGGATTGTTGCGCGTCTGTGGGAAGCAAAGCTACCAGTGCCTCTGTGCGTGTTGAAACGGTTCGCCGATATCGCCTCGCCAGGTATGCTGTCGTTTCCCATCGCTGGCACCAGTATCGCCGTGGATGTGCCGAACACGGCACATGCCTCTGCAGCACTCAAAGCAATCATTACGGATGTCGTCGAAATGGGCGGACGTGTTTATCCGGCAAAAGACGCACTCATGACCGCTCTACACTTTCAACGAATGTATCCCCACTGGCAGCGACTTGAGAAGCTGCGCGATCGCCGCACTTGCTCGCAATTTTGGGAACGAGTCACACACGTAACGTCACCATGAAGCTCGATTCAGTTCTCATCGTCGGCGCAACATCAGCAATTGCCGCAGCAACTGCACGAGCACTGCTGGGAACGTGCAGCACATTTGTCTTAGCAGCCCGCAATTCTGAGCGACTCAACATCATCGCTAAGGACCTACGTTCTCGCGGTGCTGATGCAGTTCTCAGTATGCCCTACGACGCCCTGCACGACACCGATCGTGACGTGGTTGCAGATACACAACAATTACTCGGCACGCTCCCCGATGCAGTTCTCATCGCACATGCAGTGCTTCCAGAACACGATGCAATTGTTCACGACGCCGCAAATGCACATCAGGTACTTGAAATCAACACCGTCTCTGTGCTGGCATTGTGTACGCATGTGTGCCGCCATTTCGAGCAGCGGGGAAGTGGCATCCTCGCAGTCATTAGTTCCGTCGCCGCGGACCGTGGACGTAGAAATAACTTTCTCTACGCAGCATCGAAGGCTGCGCTTGATGTGTACCTCGACGGGTTGCGGTTACGGTGGAGCGCTCACTGGCCCCTCCTCCGCGTTCTGACCATCAAGCCAGGTTATGTGCGCACGCCGATGACAGCACAACTGGCGAGTATGCCACTGGCTGCACGTGCAGACGATGTCGGACACTCAATTGCTCAGCTTCTCCGTCGCGGTGCAAGTGGACGCTACTACATTCCGTGGTGGTGGCGAGTAGTTATGACCGTTGTGCGAATTCTGCCTGATCGACTGGTGATGCTCATTCGGCACTAAGCTGCACATGGCAGGAATGTCACCATAGCGAGGAGGTCACTACGTAGCAAGAGTCAATTGCTCGATTTGATTGATTGTCTCTTCGATCTCACACTTAACACGCTGAATGTCTTCCTGACCGAGCGTCAAGGTCGCCATTTCCACCGGCGGACGCGTTGCAATCAGTCGCACCGTGTAGGATGTTTGTTTGGGATGAAGGTATGAGACAAGCAGTGCGTACACTTCCAGTTGACGACGATATCGACCGATCAGCTCATCCATTGCGATCCCATCGCGCCTGTCGGTTTTCCAATCCCACACTTCCCAACCACGGCCGGTCGCAAGGACAACATCGGGCACACCGAGCAAAAAATGGCGCCCAAGAGGAATTATCATCGGTCGCTCCAGAGAGATACTGCTGACGCGTGTAAGAAGGTTGTGGGTACGGAGGAAATTCAACGTCGAGCGGACATCGGAAACTACACGGTTTTTCAGCGCGTGCATTTCAATGCACTGATGTTCATGCAGTACCCGTTCGAGTGTAGTGAGAATATCGGTTTCTTCCCATCGCTGCGCGGGAAGCAGAATTTCCAGCATACGATGAACGATTCTACCCACGAACGTACCTACAATTTGCTCAGGCTGCTCTAACAGCGGTAATGAGCGGCGCATATCATCGCTGCGTGCTGGGAGTCCACAGCGATAAACACGGTAGAATTCTTCAGGCGAACGTGCAAACAGCGCTAATTGAGAAGCGGAAAAAATCTCCCCCTCTATTGCCCCGATAATCGGTTCGGTTAGTATCGAGCCTGCCGTGCGGCGATGCAGTACCTGCGGTGCCGTCTGTGCAGGCATCTGATGAATGATCTCTACCGTGACCGTTAATTGTTTCACCTCAGGATTGCCAGCATCAGTACGGACCCACGCAGGAATGCTGATCGAGCGCATCCCCAAAAGAGCATCCCACTCGATGCCGAGCGCTGCTCCAATTGTGCCCAAATACCCCCTCGGTTGAATGCTCGCCTTGGCATTCGATGACGTGTGGAGCGTACCAGCAATGAACAAGTGATCTTTGGCTCGTGTCAGTGCAACATAGAGTAGTCGCCGCTCTTCTGCTTGCTCACGCTGCTGCAAAATATCGTGTGCAATTGCACCCGTAACAGTTGCCTCTCCGTTTCGCGTTGTTTTGATAGCCAATCCGATGGGGTCAGCAGCGAGCAATTGGCTGGATCGCCCACCGCTCTGCTGATCTGTACCGACCAAGTACACGACAGGGAACTCCAAACCTTTGGCAGCATGGATGGTCATCAGCGTGATGACGTTATCGTCGCTGATGACGGCTGCTTCGGCTTCTGTATCGGCGACGGTACGGAGCCGGTCTAGTTCTTCAACAAAATCGAGGAGATTACGGAAACCGCGCTGTTCGAACTGTCGTGCCAGATCGAGAAGTTTTTCGATGTTCGCTTCGATTTGCTGCCTGCGGGGCGAGACCGCCACACGGCTATACCACGGCGTTCGCCGCAGCAGCATTCGCATCAGTGCAGTCGGCGGCATTCGGATCGCAATCGCAAGAAGCTCGTC
>JAOAEV010000081.1 GCA_026416585.1 Chlorobiota bacterium
AGCTTCTGATGACGGCGTTGAATCGAGCACTCCCGCTCGTTGAGATGTACAACGTTTCCATGCATGTCGCCGAATACCTGGAATTCAATATGACGTGGCTCTTCGAGGAACTTCTCGATGTACACGTCTGGGTTGCCGAATGCAGCATCAGCTTCGTTGCGCGCTGTAATGAACGCTTGTTCGAGTTCCTGCTCGCTTTCGACGTAGCGCATACCTTTACCGCCTCCACCAGCGACTGCTTTGAGCATAATCGGATAGCCAATCTCAGCGGCAATCGCAGCGGCATCCTTGACGCTGGTAACAACGCCCTCGCTACCGGGGATAACCGGTACCCCCGCTGTACGCATGGTTTCTTTGGCGACTGATTTGTTCCCCATCGCAGCGATCTGTTCTGGCGTCGGACCGATGAACGTGATACCGTGATCACGGCAGATTTCTGCGAATGTCTCGTTTTCTGCTAAAAATCCGTAGCCCGGATGAATTGCGTCAGCATTCGTGACTTCTGCAGCGGCGATGATGTGCGGAATTTTCAGGTACGACTCCTTGCTTGGTGCCGGTCCGATACACACTGCCTCGTCAGCAAACCGAACATGCAACGAACTCTCGTCAGCTTTCGAGTAAACGGCAACCGTTTTGATCCCCAGTTCTTTGCACGCGCGGATGATGCGCAGCGCGATTTCACCACGATTGGCTATGAGCACTTTTCGAAACATTGCGTTGCTGGCAGTAGTGGTACCAATCGGCAGGTTAATCGAGTGCAATCTCGAACAACGGCTGATTGTATTCGACCGGCTGCCCGTTCTCGACCAAAATTTTGACGACTGTACCGCTGACGTCGCTTTCGATTTCGTTCATCAGCTTCATTGCTTCGACGATGCAGAGAGTCTGACCTGACACAACACGATCGCCAACTTTGACAAAGGGATCAGCATCCGGTGCCGGTGCCCGATAAAACGTCCCAACTATCGGTGAGACAATCGTGTGTACGTTTCGGCTCGGTGACGGTGGCGGCGGAGGTTCCGATATCGCCTGGCCCGGTGTCTGTGGTTGTTGTACAAGAGGTGCGACCGTCGGTTGCGGTATCGCCACCGGCTGAATCATTGCCGCGGGCAGGCTATTACTGCTGTGCCTGGAGAGACGAACCGTCACTCCTTCCTCTTCGATCGTCAGCTCAGTGAGTGTTGATTCGTCGAACAGCTTCAATAAGCGACGAAGGTAGTTAAGGTCCATCGCAGTCGCTCGAGTGTGATACCGAATGCAAGATACGATTATTCTTTGACGCGCTCGATGTACTCGCCTGTTCGCGTGTCCACTCGAACCATATCACCGGTGTTGACAAACAGCGGTACGTCGATGGTTGCCCCTGTTTCCAGGCGTGCCGGTTTGAGTACGTTCGAGGTTGTATCACCTTTGAATCCGGGCTCGGTGTACTCGACACGCACGTTGATGTGCGGTGGCAATTCGACCGATAATACAGTGTCGCCTTCAAACATAAGTTCGACGTCCTGACCTTCCTTGAGGAAGCGCGCAGCATCATTGACAACAGCAGCGTCGACGGGTATTTGTTCGTAGGTTTCCTGCTCCATAAAGATGTACACTTCCCCATCGCGGTAGAGAAACTGATACGGACGCCGTTCAACGCGAACAATGTCTATGTCTTCACCCGACCGAAAGCGATTTTCAAGCAGTTTACCACTCCGCACAACGCGCATTTTGACCTGATAAAATGCTCGAAGATTGCCTGGGGTACGGTGCTCCGATTCGAGCACTTGGCATAACTCGCCATTGAAACGAATAAATACGCCCGGCCGCAAGTCTGACGTAGTCGCCATGGAGTTTACTGACATTGTACAACAGATTTCGCAAAAAACGCGGCGGGTCAACCGATCGCCGCGCACACAAACTGGGGAGGTCCCGGGCGGAATCGAACCGCCGTACGAGGTTTTGCAGACCTCTGCATAGCCACTATGCTACGGGACCGACTGGACGCAAAAATACGGCGCATATCGGACCACTGTCAGCGGACCCTACTGGAGGAACCCATTTTCTTCCTCGGTAGCTGGAGCAAACTCCTGCCCGACATATGGACATGCAACGAAATGGGTCGGGCTGTGCGGCTCCAGCATCGGCGTTAGCTGTGCGCACTCCGGACGGGCAATCGGGCAGCGAGTACGGAAGCTGCAACCGCTCGGTTTATTGATCGGCGTGGGAATATCACCTTCGATGACGATCCGTTGTTTGCCACGCTTTTGAGGATCACTGACCGGCACTGCGCTGATGAGCGCTTGGGTGTACGGATGTTTGGGAGAAAAGTACACTTCGTCCCGGGTGCCGATCTCAACGATATTGCCCAAATACATGACAGCAATCCGATGCGAAATGTGATAGACCACCGACAAATCATGCGCGATGAACAGGTACGCAATCCCGAATTCTTCGCGCAGGTCTTCCATCAAGTTGATCACTTGTGCTTGGACCGATACATCAAGCGCCGATACAGGCTCATCGCAAATGATCAGGTCCGGATTGGTCGCCAACGCACGTGCAATACCAATTCGTTGTCGTTGTCCACCGGAAAATTCGTGCGGATAGCGCTCAGCGTATTCTGGCTGTAAACCGACTTTTTCGAGCAGCCACTCGACGCGCTCATTTCGCTGGCGGGGACTCATGCTCGACTCATGCAGATCAAGCGGTTCGCGCACGATTTCTCGCACCGAGAGACGACTATTAAGCGACGAATACGGGTCCTGGAAAATCATCGCAATCCGTCGTCGGTACGGCATCATCTTCTTGGTCGAAAGTTCGAGCAGGTTCACAGCTGTTTCATCAGCATGGTACGTCACCGAACCGCTCATGTGGACATCCGGCGATACATGCCGCAGAACGTTGATAATAGCCCGTCCGACAGTGGTCTTTCCACATCCTGATTCGCCGACCAAGCCAAGCGTTTCGCCACGTGCGATCGAAAAAGATACCCCATCGACGGCTTTGACGTCAGCAACACGCCGTTGGAGCACACCAGCATAGACAGGAAAATACACGCGCAAATCGGCAACGTCCAACAGAGGCGATCGGTTCATGCTGTCTCCGCAAATGATTGTCCATCGAAAGTCCGTGGCTGGGCAAGCGTTGTTTCGACCAGGTGACAACGCACAAAATGATCGGGAGTGATTTCTATCAATGGTGGTTCCTCAACAAAGCACCGCTCGATCGCAATTGAGCATCGCGTGCAGAATTTACATCCTCGCGGCAAATTGAGGATGCTCGGAACGTTACCCGGTATTGCCACTAATCGCTTTCCGCGATACTCGGGCAAATCTGGACGCGGAATAGATTGGAGCAATCCGTTCGTGTAGGGATGCAGCGGATTGCCGAAGAGTTCGAACACATCAGCGATTTCTTGCACTTTGCCACCGTACATTACCATCACGCGATGGCACATTTCAGCAACAACTGCCAGGTTGTGCGTAATCAAAATAATTGCCGCATCCTTACGCTGTTCCTTTAGCTCGACCATTAGCTCGAGAATCTGAGCTTGTATTGTCACATCGAGCGCGGTCGTCGGTTCATCAGCAATCAAAATACTTGGGTTACATGCCAGTGCAATGGCGATCATCACACGCTGCCGCATCCCACCAGAAAACTGATGCGGGTAATCGTCCAACCGCTTTTCGGCATCAGGAATACCGACTTGTGTCAAAAGTTCAGCAGCGCGGTAATAGGCATCCTCTTCGGACACGCCCTCGTGTGCCTGCAGTACTTCGGCAATTTGCATACCGATGGTAAACACAGGATTGAGCGAGGTCATGGGCTCTTGGAAAATCATCGCGATCTCTTTGCCACGAATGCGGTACATCTCGTGGTAATCGAGCTGAACAAGGTCCATTCCTCGATAGAGGATCTCTCCAGCAACAATCCGCCCCGGCGGATCGGGTATGAGCTTCATGATGGACAATGCGGTGACTGATTTGCCCGACCCTGACTCACCGACAATGCCAAAGACTTCGCCAGGATACACATCGAAGCTGACACCATCGACTGCACGGGCCCAGCGCCCCTCGATGTTGAAGTGGGTTTGCAGATTGCGGACTTGAAGCAACGGCTTTCGTTCCATGCACCTGTATCAATTAGTTCGACCGTGTTGTCGCAACGACCCTCATCGCAAGCGACTAAACGTTTTTGGATCGAATGCTTCGCGCACTGCCTCGCCGATAAACACAACGAGCATGAGCGTGACAAAGAGCGCGCCGAGCGGCACCAGCACAAGCCACCAGTAGCCACTTGTGAGATTTTCCATGCCGATCGAAACCATTTCGCCCCAGCTTGGTGTCGGTGGTGCTAAACCAAACCCGAGAAAGTCTAAACTGACTAACGCACCGATATCTCCGACGATTGCAAACGGGAAAAACGTGATGATTGGCACCAGTGAATTTGGTAAGATGTGCTTGAGCAAAATTTTCCGTGTCGGCACGCCGATCGAGATTGCTGCGGCCGTATAGTCACGCGTTTTTTCACGATAAAACTGCGCACGCATCTGCTGTGCAATCCCAAGCCATGAAAAGATCACTAACAGCAGCACAAGCACAAAAAAGCTGGGGCGTACAATTGAAACAACGATAATAATCAAAAACAGGAATGGTAGCGATCCCCAGATTTCCATGAGTCGTTGCATCAGCAGGTCAAACCACCGCCCGTAATATCCCATCAGTGCACCCAGTGGCACACCGATCAGATAGGATAGGGATGCCACCAGAAGGGCAAACGAAAATGAAATCTGAAACCCGTACGCCATGCGCGCAAATACATCGCGTCCGCGGTCGTCGGTCCCGAACAACCGCAGTTCGCCAAATTGCGTGCGTGCCAGCGGAGGCATGAATGGTTCATTGCCTTCGACCGAAATGTCCTCGATTGGTCCGAAGGAATAGAGCGGCATAACGACGTAGTTCCCTTTCTTTTCTTCTTCGTATTGGCGTTTGAGGGCACGATAGTTGCATTCGCTTTTATTGCCGATTTGACCGAGTTCTTCTCCTGAAATAAACGGCGTTCCACCGAGCTGCCCTACAATTGGTAGGTCGAGCAAATCACGAATCGCGGGGAAATACGTACGCCCGTTGTAATGCACCATCAAAGCGCGGTTATTGACGAGCAATGGTAAAAACAGCGAGATTACGTAAGTACTCAGCAGCACGAGCATGGAGTAGTAGCCGCGCTTAAACGAGCGGAATTTCCGCCAGCGCCGTTGCTGAATCGAAAGGACTTCCTCACCAGCGCTGCTGGAGCCAGATGCGGTAATCGTGTCAGTCTGTGCCATAGTGTGCCAGTCTCCTTACTTGAAGCGTATGCGTGGATCAATGACCGCCAGTGCTAAGTCCGATAGAATCGAACCGACAAGCGTTACGACAACACTGATAACCGTGAATGCAAATACGATCGGGTAGTCTCGCGCCACAAGTGCTTCGAACGACAGCTGCCCGATTCCTTGGATGTCGAAAACACGCTCGATGAGGTACGACCCGGCAAAAAAGACACCAATGACGTAGCCAATATTGGCTGCGATTGGGATGATGGAATTCCGCATAGCGTGTAGCCAAATAACACGCTGCTCGCGAATGCCCTTGGCAAATGCTGTGCGGATATAGTCGCTTGAAAGGGTATCAAGCAGCGAATTTTTCATCAGCATTGTCAACACTGCAAAACTTCCTGCGGTGTAGGCGATAGTAGGCAAGACGAAATGGTAGGCGCGGTCCCAAATTTTTTCCAGCAAGTTCATTTCCGCATAGAGTGGATTTTCGAACCCACCAAGCGGGAAAATCGGCAAGAAGCGGTCGGTTGCCAGCAGCACAAGTAATACCGCCCCAATTGCCCAACCCGGTATCGAATAGGTAATGAACACCGCACTGGAAGTTGCAAAATCAAAGGGTGTATTATGTCGGAGTGCTTTTTGGACACCGAGGTAAATGCTAATGGCGTAGCTGAGCACGAAACTGATAATGCCAAACTGAATCGAAACCGGTAAGCGTTCAGCAATCAACTCCATGACAGGCTTTCGGAAGCGGTACGAGCGACCAAAATCTCCGGTGAGAATACCACTGCGTTCTTCGCGATAAACGCGATAGCGAACCTGCCCTGTTTCTTCATCTTGTTCTTGGCGCCATTTCCAATCGCCGACTTGTCGGGAGGGATCGTTAGCATTTCGCAGCTCGAATGTATTGCCAACCGAAACAAGCACAAGACGCTCGTTTTCACCAACAAGGCGCGGCTTACCCGGCATGATTCGATACGATTTTGACTCACGTTTCAACACTCCAAGCCAAATCAGGTAACGCTGCCAGATGGGTTTATCGAAACCGTAAAAGCGCTTGAGTTCTTCGATGGCATCTTTCGGTAATGCTTGCTCACCGACCAGTCCAGCACCAGCGGTTTCACCGCCACGCTTGAGTGCTTGAATTTGCTGCTCCAGGGGTCCACCCGGTGCCAGTTGCACCACCAGGAATACAACAAAAGTGCTCCCAATGAAAGTCGGAATTGTCAGCAAAATCCGTCGAATGAAATACTCGACCATACGTTTGCGTTTAGTCGGTGAAACTTCCGTTTTTAGAACTGGAATGCGTACTTCGGTTCGCGTGTAGCGAGCTCCTTCCAATAGCGCACTTCCTGGATGCCTTTTGGTCCGACAAGTTCTTCGCCACGCTGCATCGCTCGACGCAAGCGTTCGGCTTTCTCCGGATCGTACCACCATGTGGCCGCTGCAACGGAATAGACGTAGCTCAGCTGCGTGTACCGTGGCAATACATACTCCGGTATGCCAAACTTGTCCCAGTAGGCAATTCGAATGCCGCGCGGATTCCACGAATAGACATTGAACCATATCGCCGCGCAGATGCTGTCGATGGCCCGGATAATACGCACTTGATCACGAACTGAAAACGCTGTATCGTATGCTGCAATCAGCGCATCAATTGCTTTGTTCTTGATCCCCTGAATGTTGTTGTTATCAGGTTTATCGGCAAGGTCGGACCGTAGCGATGTTTCAGGGTTGGGGATCAGCAGTCCCGAATAGCCGAAATAGAACAGGCTAAAATTCCGCGCGTCAACATTTTTGATGAGTGTGATCCAGTCCTCGTACTTAAGCTGAAGGTCGATCCCAGCTTTGCGCAGCTCTTGCTGATACGGTGTGACGTAGCGTGCCACTGGAGGTTGAATGGACATTTCGATACGGAACGGTTGCCCGTTTTTGATGCGAATTCCCTCTGCATTCCGCTGATTCCATCCTGCTTCGTCGAGCAAGCGATTGGCAAGCTCTGGATTGAAGGTCACTTTTGGATTGTTCGGATTGGCATAGACTGTGCCCGGGTATTGCGAATCGTATGGCTCATACTCCCCAAACAGTAGCTTTTGCACAATCTGCTCACGCGGGAACAGGTATGCAAACGCTTTGCGCACCCGTATATCATCGAAAGGTGGCTTCCGCATGTTGAACGCAATACCACCCGTGCCCATGGGCCCATCGGTATAGACACGCGCTCGACGGATCCACCCGAGCTGAATCGCATCACTCGTGGTGTCACTAAGCCATTTCGGCGTTGTCAACATGTTGAAGCGGTAGATGTCCGCCTGCCCTTTCTTGAATCGCTCGTATTCGACCAGTGGATTATCGGTAACGATTTCGTATACGATTCGATCGAAATTGCCCACGTAGCGCGCCGTGGGATAATTTTTTGCCCAGTAATCGTCGCGGCGGGTGAGTACATAGCGTTTACCGAGCTTGACATCTTGCTCCAAAATGATGTATTCGCCCGTGCCAGAGGGCATGTTGTAGTTGAAGCGATCGAGGAATTCATCACCTGTCAAGTTCCCGATTTCGGCAGCACAGAGGATTTGCATTGATGCTGCAAAGTAGAGCAGATTGCGGAAGTTGAGCGTCTTGCATCGAACGCGCACAAGATACTTACTGAGTACTTCGGGTTCTTCGTATTTGCTAAAAACGACTTGCAGTGCTGGCTCCAGGATAGATTCATCCATCAGCAGTCGCCAGGTTGCACGGACGTCTTCTGCTGTGACAGGTAGCCCATTGGAAAAACGAGCATTCGGATCAATGCGGAAGGTAAAAGTCATCTTATCCGGGCTGATCTTCCAGTGCGACGCAAGTGCTGGCACAAATTCCCGCGTCACGGGATGTGTCGAAAGCAGTGTCTCGTACACAAAGTTGTTGATTTCGTTGTTGTACACCGTGCTGCTGTTTTGCCCGACGGGACGAAAGGTGGCAGGAAATTGGTTCGAAATGATGTGGATCTCACCCCCCGTCCGCGCACGCGGATCACCGAAGTACTTCATTTCGGCAGGTGCGGGAACATAGGTGCTAAACCCGAGCTTTTCTGCGATCAATTCGAACCCAGCACCACCGAGCGAATCAGGCACCGACGGATCTGCACCTGGAGGGATATTATGCTTTTTCCATAGGTATGTTTTACTCGACATGCTCTGCGGACTCAACGCGCGCTTTTGTGACGGACAACCCATCATCACAAGCGCTACCGCAGCGGCAGCAATGTGCAGAAGCACTTTCATTGCATCAGCATATTGTTTAGCGACATTTGATGCGTGAAAATATGGAACTCAACCTCGAATACATCGCTCTTTTCACGACTATTCTTGCCTTTACCGCTGCACCTAATTTTGCGCTTATGCATCGTATTGGCCGACACGTACCACCGTTTGTTCAGTCCAATGATCACCTACGACCCAGCAACTGTACCGCATTCACAGATGCACGGTATCTTGCTCAGTGGTGTCGCACCACGACCGATTGCATTTGTCGCCTCGCGTTCGCCACAGGGCGACGTCAATCTGGCGCCGTTCAGCTTTTTCAATGCCTTCGCCTCGAAACCGCCCGTTGTTGCAATCGGACCAGCTGTGAGTGTCCGAAGCGGTAAAGTCAAGGATACATGGCGCAATATTCTCGATACAGGTGAATGCACAATCAGCGCGGTTACCCATGGTATGCTTCACCAAATGAATCTGGCTGCCGCCGAATACCCACATGGAACCGATGAATTTGTCAAGGCGGGATTGACAAAAGCCAATGCCGAAACGGTTGGTGTTCCCTACGTTGCAGAGTCTCCGTTCGCCATGGAATGCCGTTTCATCCAAAATATCGAGCTGTTTCGAGACGAAGGTGGCAATGGCAACATCATGCTGCTGCGCGTGCACCGCATTCACGTCAAAGAATCCATTTTGACGGACGGGAAAATTGATCCGCGCAAGATGGATCTGGTAGCGCGGATGGGCTATCACTGGTACGCACGGGTCACACCAGACGTGTGCTTCGAGCTGCCTCAACCAGGAGAAAAACTCGGTATCGGTTTTGATGCGCTGCCAGAGTCAATTCGTACATCACCGATTTTGACCAGCAACGATCGTGGTATGCTTGCATCAGTTTTGTCAATGCCACCACGAGAGGAAACGTTTGCAACGGTACAATCAAATGCAGACTCGATCGAGCATGAATTGATTGCTCGCAATCCCCGTAGCGCACTCGATGCTGCGCTCCGCATGGGAAAGACAGACATATGGACACTTCACCGAATCGCCCGTGCATTTCTCCAGTTGGGTGACGTTGGCAGTGCGTGGCAAACACTGTATCTTGCACATCCAGATGTAGCGCCGTAACAATTGGCGCGATTATCCGTACTGCCATCGAGTCGCTACAATCTCTGCATCGCCCAATGTCCCAAACGCGGTGGATTGGTGTCTGTTTGGTTATCGTCGGCATTGTTCTTCTGCTCGATGCGCTCGGCATCGTTGCAGGTATAGGCTGGCTATTTCACTGGTGGCCCGTTCTTGTCATAGTTCTGGGTGTGCGGTTAATTCTCCGCAAGCCGGAAAGCCTCACCAGTGGACTTGGTGTCGTTGCGCTCGGGTGTTTGCTACTCGCCGACAACATTATTCCAGAATTCGATTTCTGGGTGGCCGCCGTCCCCGTCATGCTCATTGTCATCGGGATTGGCATCATCGTCAGACCAATTGCCAAAGAACGTCGCCACCATACCACCGCGTTTGTCTTCGGCCGCCGCGAACAAACCATCAGTAATGAGCTGATACACGTGACTGCTGTTTTCGGTGGTATTGAGCAAACCATCGTGTCACCAAATTTTCGCGGCGGTTCAGTCCAAGCCATCTTCGGTGGAGTCGAGCTTGATTTCCGCCCCGCACAAATGGCAGCAATGGAAGCATCACTCGACATTGAGGCCTTGTTCGGTGGCGTCAAAATTCGCGTTCCACCCCATTGGGCAGTCTCCATCGAGGGCACGCCACTCTTTGGTGGGATCGATAACAAAGCGATCACAACCTCTGTGACGAACAACACTCCTGTCCTTCGTATCCGCGCCACAGTAGTTTTTGGCGGCGTCGAGATTCACTGAATCAAAACTGTCTCGTAGCCGTTTCTACGCTCGAACGCATCCGACGATGACCGAGGGCAATGGCACGTAACTATACCACCTGTGGTGACAGCGAACTCTACACGATGCTCAGCCAGCGCGAACATCGCGAAGGTGCATTCGCAGAAGTTTACCGCCGCTACGGTCAGCGCATCTATGCTTATTGCCGCAAAATTCTTTTTGACAGCCGAGATGCCGACGATGCATTGCAAGAGACCTTCCTAAAGTTTCTGGGTAGTGTTCGCGGTGATCGTCTGATGACAAACTTGCCAGCATATATGCTTACGATAGCTCGCAATGTGTGCATGGACATGCTTCAGCAGCGTCGCCCACACGTCGAGCTTTCTGAGAACATTCATGGCACTGTTGACGATCACACCGTCGAAAGCAACGAAATCGATGCACTTGTTACAATGGCCCTCGAGCTGCTGCCCCCTCAGTGGCGGGAAGCTGTCGTAATGCAGCTTTACGCCAACATGAGCTACGACGAAATTGCCGCTGCATTAGGTGTGCCGATGACAACTATCCGGAACTGGGTTTGTCGCGGTAAGCAGCGGCTGCGAGAAATCCTGCAGCCCTACTTCAACGAACGAGACGTGGAATCTTCCTCCTGACTACGATGGACGAGTTGACATATCGAGATATGATCGACCTCTACCTCGATAGCATGCTGCCAAGCGAGCAACGCAGCGTGCTATTTTCAGCACTGGCATCGAGCGAAGAATTGCAAGCAGATTTTTATCATGCATTGATGATTCGGCTCGCTGCATCGCATTATGTACAACAACTTGTACCGCCACCAGCAGTAACCGCCCGCATTCTTGCCGCAACAGCACCACCAGCCAGCCTCCTCGAGCGCATCCGGCAGCAGCTACCAACGAAGACTGTTCGCAGTACCCTCGCAACTGCCGCTGTTCTGTCCATCGGTTTTCTGATAGGTCGTATCAGTACATCCGACATCATCTTCCCCGAAGCAGAGCGCAACACTACCCAACAGGCTCGCACTTTACCAACGACGTCATCTTCACCTTCCACCGCTGCAGCACCATTACTACCTGCTGCATCACCGACACGCACATATCCAGCATCAACGCTTCCGCAGAACAGAGCATCTGGGGTATCACCTGTTGTGCA
>JAOAEV010000060.1 GCA_026416585.1 Chlorobiota bacterium
GCCAGTCTGACACGAATCAACTTCCGCACAGGATCTGTGGATGAGGACTGGTTTACTGTCGCCAATAGCGGGCAGAAACTCGGTTCGCTTGCCAACGACATTGCGCTCAAAGGTGACACTGCATTCATTACCGTGACAGCATCAAAGACCATCGAGGCCGTAAACATCCGTACCGGCAAATCGGTCGGACGTATCCAGTTCGATGGACAGCACGAGCCATGGCGTATCACAATCGTTTCACCGACGCTCGGTGTGGTAAGCACCACCAATGGCGATGGCATCGCAATTATCAATCCGACAACAATTGCATTGGTGACAACAATCACAACCGGGCCAGCAACCGAAGGTGTTATTGTGCGCGGCAATTACGCCTTTGTTGCAAACAGCGGCTATGGTGATTTGCGGCAAGGGGAGCAAAACGCTGGAACGATTGCTGTCGTCAATCTCAGCACACGTCAAGTTGAACGTTATTTACCGGCAGGTCCGAATGTGCGTGAATTGATCCTTTCCGACGATGGTAAACGCCTCTATGCTTTTTATCAGCATCTTTTCAGTAAACCTGATTCGCTCCAAGGCATCATCGAATACGACGCAGACACCTACCACGAACTGCGGCGGTGGCGGTTGCGCTGTGGTGGTTCGCTCCACTTTTACCGTGGTGTCCTCTATGCGCTCGACTATAATCCAGCTACGTACAGCTCCCAAAACATTCTACGCTTCGATGTCTCGCAACCAACGGTTGTCCCGACGGCAATTCCACTCCCCACAGGTGTGACACCAAACGGTTTTACAATCGTGCCATTCGATGGCCGCTTCTTGCTTTTCGATGCACGTGACTATCAGAGTCAGGGTCGAGCAGTTGTGCTGAGCCCGAGTGGACAGGTGTTGGGTGAGTACCCGTGTGGCGTTGCGCCGGCGCGCGCTGTGGTTTACTGATGCGATAACAACCGTCATGATGTACTGGGGCGGACAGGTCCTTGCGTTGGCTATAGTGACTGCCCCCCTATTTGCACAACACGGGGATTCTGTCCGCCATGTGTTTTCTCCAGTAGTCGTTGAAGATTCACTGGTGCACACCATCGTACATGCATTCCCACATGCCGAGCTTCGGCGTGCCGAACTCGAAAAACTGCCCGCGACGACTGTCGCTGATGCGGTGTCAGGTATGCCGGGTGTATTTGTACGCAATTATGGTGGCTTGGGCGGATTGAAAACCATCTCGCTCCGTGGAGCGAGTGCTACGCAGACTGTGGTCATCTTCGAAGGTATCCGCCTCAATGCCGCATCGAATGGAATCGTGGACTTAGGGCAATTGCCATCGTCTCTTGTTGAACGCATTACGATCGAGCGTGGCAGTCGGAGTGCCGCATGGGGGGCTGGTGCGATCGGCGGAGCTATTGTAATGGCACTGCGTCAACCGACCAAGCACATGAGTGCTACTGTTGGCATCGGAGCATTCGGCGAACGTTTACTTCGCTGTGATGTTGCCCAACAGTGGGCATCGCATGTTCTATCGGTGGCCGGCGATGTGCAGTATTCACGTGGTAACTACCCATTTCTGTTTTCGGAATTTGGCACGACGCGGCGAATCGAACGCAGCAATGGTGACGCAATGTTGGGTGTTGCTGCGTTGCAATGGCAGTGGACGTCATTGCAGTGGGGATCATCACTTGTTGTGCTTGGTCGTGCCACCGATCGCGGTGCACCGGGGGCTGTCCTCCAAGGCGCAATCGAAAATGCTGCTGCACGCTTGAGAGAATCAGAGATACTGACGCTGGCAAAGCTTCGCTATAGCAGTAACGCTTCCCAGGAATGGACACTTCGTTTCGCTGTGCGACGTTTCGAGCAACGCTACCTCGACTCGCTCGCGCGCTATCGCGGACCAAATGGAGCCGATGACCGATTTTCTGCACTCGATGCTGCTGTGGTGGTTGAATTTCCCGCGGTGCGGTATACGACGCTGTCTGTTGTACCGAAAGCAGAAGTCTATCTCAACACGCTTCGCGGCAATCTCTATCGCATCGGTGCAGGGTCGTATGCGGAACGTCTCCAACTGGGTACGGCAATTGAAGCGGGGTGGATGCATCGCCTTGATTCTCTTGGTGCACTTTCGATTGAATCGGCCCTCCGTACAGACCATTATACGGACGTTGGAACAGCGATGACAGGACTCCTGCAGGCACGGTGGTTATCTGGAGATTTGCCGCTTGGCATACGTGCGAGCATTGGCAGAAGCTATCGTCCACCCTCGTTCAACGAGCTCTACTACCAGAACTTTGGTTCAACGAATGTGCGTCCTGAGCACTCGCTCGATGTCAATGCAGGTGTGACGATCGCGACAGGTATACTACGTTGCGATCTCGATGGCTTTGTGTTATGGATTCGGGATCAAATTATCGCGGTTCCGCGAAGTGCTGTTACATGGTCGGTGCAGAATGCTGGCCGCGTGTTATCCCGTGGTGTCGAATTACTGCTGCGGTGGGATACCAATCGGTGGAGTGCGCTTGCTTCGGCAACGTTTCAGCAGGTCACCTATGATGATCCAGCGAGCTTTACCTATGCCAAGCAAGTCATCTACACGCCAGCGCTCATTGGGATGGTCCGTGCAGACTATGCAATGTGGGAATCAGTCCGAATTGGGGGGCAAGCGACGTATCTCGGTGTACGCTACACACAAACGGATAACGCACCGTCATCTGCACTTGATCCGGCTTTCTCATTCGATCTCACGATGCGTGCAATGATACCGTACCATCCTGTTCGTATCGAGTGCGAAGCTGATGTGCTTAATGTGCTCGATGTACAGTATGCAATTGTGCGCAATTTCCCAATGCCCGGGCGAAGCTGGCGAATACGATTGAGCTTTAGCTGGAACGGTGGGGCGTAGTTTTGCATTTCGTGCTTGTCGTACTGCATGTAACGTATGCCGCCGAAGACATTGCCGCGTACTCAGACCAGTACCGCGATCGAAATTGTCGGTGCACAGGTGAACAATCTCAAAAACGTCACCGTGCAGATACCGCGTAATCAGCTCACTGTTGTTACCGGTGTCAGTGGCTCAGGGAAATCGTCCTTAGCATTTGATACGCTATACGCCGAGGGGCAACGACGTTTCGTGGAATCACTGTCGGCATACGCTCGGCAGTTTCTCGAGCGGAGAGGACGCCCTGCTGTTGAACGCATTACGGGTTTGCCCCCCGCAATTGCACTGGAGCAAAAGCCACTGGCGCGTAACCCACGCTCGATCGTCGCAACCACCACAGAAGTGTACGATTACTTCCGCTTGCTTTTTGGGCACATCGGTAAGACGGTGTGCCATCAATGTGGACGGCTGGTGAAAAAAGACTTGCCCCAGCAGGTAGTCGAAAACATCTGCACATGGAGTGAGGGTGAGCGCTTCATCGTCGTATTTGTGCCGGAATCAAGCATGCTTGATCCAAGTGCGTTACAGGCGAGCGGATTTGTGCGTTATGTAGATGTGCGTACATGGGAAGTCAAGCAGCTGAGCGATACTGCATTGTTCGATCAGCCAGAATCGGTTGCAATTATTGCGGATCGGATCGTTGTGCGTAGTGATGAAGGCGATTTTTCCATGCGACTTACCGATGCTGTAGAAACGGCATTTCGGTTCGGGAAAAAAGTTGCGATTCGTCGCTTGAGCGATGGGGAAACGTACTGGTACTCCTCGCGATACGAATGCAGCTACTGCGGTATTCCTTTCGAGGAACCATCACCGCGTCTGTTTTCATTCAACAGTCCCTATGGTGCATGCCCGACGTGTGAAGGATTTGGACGGACTATGGGCATTGATGAGGATTTGGTAATTCCTGACCGGTCGCGGTCGCTTGCGATGGGGGCAATTCATCCCTTCCGGAACTATCCAATACAGACTGAAATGCTTGCTGCGGCACGTCGCCGTGGTGTGCCGACAGATGTTCCTATTGCGAAACTCTCTCCGGATCACTATCGGTGGCTATGGGAAGGCGATGGGGAATACATTGGCATACGTGGCTACTTTACTTTTCTCGAGGAGCACTCGTATAAGGTGCAAAACCGTATCACATTAGCCAGGTATCGTGGCTATACACGTTGCCCCAACTGTGATGGTTCGCGGTTGCGCCGTTCAGCTCGGCAGGTTTTCCTCGGTGGAGTAAATATCCCCACGTTGTTGCGCATGACAATTGAGCGTGCGCGTGACTTTTTCGATAATCTGCAGCTGGATGAGGCGGATCTTGCGATTGTTGAACATGTATTACGAGAAATTCGGTGGCGACTGCGGTTGCTTTGCGAGATCGGAGTTGAGTATCTAACGCTTGACCGTGTATCCCATACACTCAGTGGTGGTGAAGCACAGCGGCTAAACATTGCGACATCTCTGGGCTCGACGCTTGTTGGTACACTCTACGTGCTCGATGAACCGAGCATTGGTTTGCATTGGCGTGATACGAATAAACTCATCGGTATGCTTCACCGATTACGCAATTTGGGCAATACTGTTGTCGTTGTTGAGCACGATCCAGAGATTATTCGTGCTGCAGATTTTGTTGTGGATATGGGACCAGGTGCTGGTGAAGCAGGGGGGAGCATCGTTGCAGCCGGAACAGTGGACGAAGTAACAGCCAATCCGCAATCGCTAACCGGGGCGTATTTATCTGGACGTCTGCGTATTGAAGCGTCGCATTGCCGCCGCCCCAGCAAACGTGCCGTTACGATCATAGGTGCACAAGAGAACAACCTTCGGATTGATCGGCTTGATATGCCTCTTGATTGTCTGGTCGCCATTACGGGTGTTAGCGGTTCTGGAAAAAGTACGCTTATTGAAAGCGTGCTATACGGTAACGCCAAGCGGCATTTCGGTGGGGCGGCAGTACCTGCTGGGCGGTGCGAGGAAATACGCGGTTTGGAGCAATTGTCCGATGTCGTATTGGTTGATCAGTCTCCCGTAGGGCGATCATCACGCTCGACGCCAGCAACGTACACAAAAGCATTCGATGCTATTCGTGAGGTATTCGCTGAAACACCGGCAGCACGCCAAGCTGGCTGGACGAGCAGTTATTTCTCGTTCAACGTTCCTGGAGGCAGATGCGATGTATGCGAAGGTGCGGGCAATGTTCTCGTGGAAATGCAATTTTTGCCTGACATCGAAGTGCCATGCCAAGCATGTAATGGTACACGCTACAAACGAGAAGCTCGCTCGATACTCTACAACGGCAAGTCCATCATTGACGTCCTTGATATGACCGTAGACGAAGCGGCAGTGTTTTTCAAGGGAAAACGCACTGTCGTCCAGCGGCTGAAGGTCTTACAGGATGTCGGGCTTGGATATCTCCGTTTGGGACAATCCAGTATGACGCTAAGTGGTGGCGAAGCGCAGCGTCTCAAGTTAGCATCGTACTTGGAATCTTCCAGTAGTGGCAATGTGCTATACCTCTTTGACGAACCGACGACGGGCTTGCACTTGCACGACATCGCACTCCTCATTCGATGTTTTGAGCGACTCATCGAACGGGGACAGAGCATCGGTGTTATTGAGCACAATCTTCATGTCATCGCCGCTGCTGATTGGGTCATTGATCTTGGACCTGAGGGAGGAGAACGAGGCGGGAAGGTAGTCATTAGTGGCACACCAGAGCAGGTTGCCACATGCCCAGAGTCGTGGACAGGCAAGGCTCTCCAGGAATTCTTTTCGCGAGAAGGAAGAACTGGGACGTCTAAACGCCGAAGCAAGAGGCAACGATGATTACCATTGAGCGCTGGGGCTTAATTGAGTATCGTGAAGCATGGGAGCGCCAGCGTCGCTATGTGCAAGAAATTCAGAACGGCGAACGACGCAGTACTCTGGTGCTCTGCGAGCATCCAGC
>JAOAEV010000120.1 GCA_026416585.1 Chlorobiota bacterium
ATCGCGCACTGCCGGTTCGACGTTGTCGGCAAATTGCTCGAAATTCTGCTCAAATAGTGAGACAAGATAGCGCGCCCTGTCGTCGTAAGCAGCTTTATCTGCCCACGTGTTCCGAGGATTGAGAATATCTGCGGGCACACCATCGCACACCATCGGTATCGACAGCCCGAAGTATGGCTCGATAACAAACTCGACATTATCGAGCGCACCGGTCAATGCTGCCCGGAGCAATGCCCGAGTGTAGGCGATTTTCATGCGACTGCCGACACCGTACGGACCACCACTCCATCCAGTATTGACAAGCCATACCGTCACGTCGTGCTGCACCATGCGCTCGCGAAGCATGTTCGCGTACACCGCCGGATGGTGCACCATAAACGGCGCCCCGAAACAGGTCGAAAACGTCGGCGATGGCTCTTTGACACCTGCCTCTGTTCCTGCGACTCGTGCCGTGTACCCTGAGAGGAAGTGATACATCGCCTGCTCTGGCGTTAGCCGTGCGATCGGTGGCATCACCCCGAAGGCATCACAGGTAAGAAAGAAAATGTTTGCTGGGTGTCCAGCTTTGTTGTCGGGGACAATGTTTGGCAGCATATCACGCTTGTAGGACGCACGCGTGTTTTCAGTAATGCCCTGATCGGTAAGATCAATGCGCCGCGTCACAGGATCATAGACGACGTTTTCCAAAATCGTCCCGAACGTGCGCGTCATCCGGAAAATAAGTGGTTCAGCTTCTGCACTCAAATTGATGACTTTGGCATAACAACCGCCTTCGAAGTTAAAGATGCCATCGTCACTCCAACCGTGTTCGTCATCCCCGATGAGTGGACGTTCTGGGTCCGTCGAAAGCGTCGTCTTTCCCGTACCTGACAGTCCAAAGAACAGCGCTACGTCACCACTGGCACCAACGTTTGCGGAACAATGCATTGGGAACACACCGCGGAGCGGCAGCAGATAGTTCATCAGCGTAAAGACCGACTTTTTGATTTCGCCGGCGTAGTGCGTACCGCCAATAAGCACCAGCCGCTGCTCGAAATTCAAGATGATGAATTTGTGTGAGGCTGTCTTGTCGATTTCCGGCTGGGCATGGAAATTCGGTACATGGACGATGGTAAAATCCGGAGCAAAAGTTGTCAGTGCGTCCTCTATTGGTTCGATGAACATGTTCTTGGCAAACAAGTTATGCCAGGCATGCTCGGTGATCGTGCGGACTGCATATCGGTAGCGCGCATCCGCACCAATCCAAGAGTCATGAACGTAAACATCACGCCCCTGCAAATACGCAAATACTCGCCGTTTGAGGTGTTCAAACACTTCTGGCGAAAAAGGACGGTTCACCTTACCCCACCAGACGTGATCTTTGCTCGATGGTTCTTCGACGATGAATTTATCGCTGGCGCTACGACCAGTATTCGGTGCTGTCATGCAGAGCAACGCACCATGCTCAGAAATCTCCGCCTCCCCTAAAATGACCGCATGTTCATAGAGTTCTGCTGCAGAAGCATTATGGTTGATTTCACCCAAACCGATCAACCCCATTGCAGCAAGGTCGGATCGGAGCGCGTCGGAGGCAATCATGATGCTGACAAAAAAAGTGGAACACTACTCGGGTGCAAACTTACAGCATATTTGCAACGGCGAATGCCCACAACCGACAGAACTAATGAACGGCGCGCAGCAAACGTCCTCCCGAAAAGAAGAGCATGTGCGGCTTTGCACCGAAGCCGACGTCCGCTTTCGGCAGAAAACAACTGGGCTCGAGCAATACGACTTCGACTACGTCGCATTACCCGAACTCGACTTCGAGCAGATTGCGACCACAACCAATTTTTTAGGCAAACGATTGGATGCGCCGCTTCTGATCTCATCCATGACAGGAGGTTATGACGGTGCAACGGCCATCAATGCAGCCTTGGCACGCGTGTGTCAGCAGCGGCGATTAGCACTTGGTCTCGGTTCGATGCGTCAGGCACTCGAGTCGCACACGCACCGAGAAAGCTTTGCTATTGTGCGGAAGATCGCACCTGACATACCGCTGATAGCCAACATCGGCGCAACGCAGCTGGTGCAGGGCGTCGCACCACGTCAAGTTGAACGACTTGTCACAATGATCAGCGCCGATGCAATTGCGGTACATCTTAATCCTCTACAAGAGCTGCTGCAGCCTGAAGGAACACCGCGATTCCACGGCGTACTTGCTGCGATCGCTGAACTAATTGCGACACTACCAGTGCCAGTCATCGTCAAAGAAGTTGGTGCTGGTATTTCTGGTCGTGTCGCAGAGCAGCTTATTTCCATCGGTGTTCAGATTGTGGACGTTGCCGGCGCAGGCGGCACCAGTTGGGCAGGCGTCGAGCTGCTTCGGACTCATACCGCACAGCATCCACTGACAGAGTTGTGGGATTGTGGTATTCCAACTGCCGATTGTATCGTCGAAGTCGCAGCGCTCCGAAAGCAGGTGCCGCTGGTTATTATCGGTTCCGGCGGTATCGTCAATGGTTTCGATGCAGCCAAAGCAATCGCCTTAGGTGCTGACCTTGTTGGTATTGCTCGCCCAGTGCTACAAGCACTCCAGCGCGGTGAGACTGAGCTTAACCGTTATTTGGACGAGTGGGAACTACAGCTTCGAGCTGCGATGTTCATCACCGGCTCGGCAACGATTGCCGCCCTCGGCTCAGCTCGCCTGCGGCGCCGGAGCTAATCGACTCATTCATTGACCCAGACCATGTACGAACACCACATCGCAATCATCGAAGAAACAATCAGCTATGCAATTGCAACATCGGCTCTTCCCGCTGAGCTTGCTGAGCCGATTTTGTATGCCCTCGAAAGTGGCGGTAAACGGCTCCGACCGCTGATGACAGTTCTCGCTGCCGAATCATACGGAGTATCGAGCAAAAAAGCCGCTCCGCTGGCTGCTGCAATCGAGATTCTACACAACTTCACACTGATCCACGACGACATCATGGACCGCTCGCCACTGCGACGCGGCAAACCGACCATCCACGTTGCATGGGACGAAGCGACTGCAATTTTAGCTGGCGATACCATGATGGGAATCGCTTACCGATTGTTGTCAGACGCTTATCCGCCAGAAGTATGCCGTCAACTTGTGGCTGAATTTTCATCCGCTTTTGTCGAAATCTGCATCGGACAAGCGGAAGACCTGACATTCCGAACGCGGCGCGACGTGACGATGGACGATTACACAGCGATGATCTCCCGCAAGACTGCACGGCTGTTTGCTACTGCTGCCGCCAGCGGTGGGATCGTTGCCGGGGCAATATCCGAGGTCGTGGATGCATTGCGTCGTATTGGTCATGCAATTGGCATTGCATTTCAGATTCGGGACGACGTCCTCGATCTCTTCGGGGAACCAACATTTGGCAAGCAGCGCGGGCAAGATCTGCGCGAGGGAAAAAAAACCTTCATTGTCCTGAGTCTTGCCAACTGTGATGGAGTAAATAGCCAACTGATTAAGCGCTACATGGCTGGCGAGTCGCTCACAACTGATGCCGACATCGAACAGATCGCTACACTGTGTCAACAATGTGGCGTCCTCGACCGCGCACAAGCAACGATTAATTGTTATCTCGATAGTGCCATCGAAGCCCTGCGACATGTTCTTCCACCATCACCGGCACGGGAGTCGCTCATTGCAATTGCTGAACAAACACGCACTCGCCAGCTGTAGTCAAGCACATAAAGACGGCACGCTGCCGCAATGGCAGCGTGCCGTCAAAGTAATGCCTGCAAGAAATTACGACTCGATTTCTGGTTCGAGTTCAGGGTCGCTGACTTCCTCGCGCTGATCGAGCATGTCGCGCAGATAGCCTAATTTCTTGCGCAGATGCAAAACTGCATAACGTTTCCGCGCAAGCAGCGTGTTGATATTGACGCCCGAGTCTTCGCTCATCTCGCGGAACGAAACACCTTCGAACTCATTTTTCTCAAACACTTCGCGTTGTTCGGCAGGCAGCTCTGCCAATCCCTTTTGAACTTCTTCCCAAATCGTCTTGCGAAGGAGTTCGGTATCAGGTGAATAACTTTCGTCAGCGATGAAATTCTCGAACGACTCCACCCCTTCGTCTATCAACGCTGGAGTGAGCATGTCCGAAAACGCATCGGCTTTCTTTTTGCGATACGAGTCAATGATTCGATTGCGCACAGCAGTAAAGACCCAGGATGCAACATTTTCGATCGGCTTGTCAATGGTCTGAGCAGCCGCAAAAACGTTGGCAAACACATCATGCAAGATGTCCTCGGCTTCTTCTTGCGTTTTGACACGCTGGCGGATGAAGCCAAGCAGCTTCTTGCGTTCGGTTCGATAGAATTGTTCTAATTGCATGGTCAGGTTCATGGACCGATCCTCACGTTGAATAGTGGCACTACCGATTACGCGCTTCGTTGAGCGCAATGCGGTCTGCAATTGGTCATGCCACATGTCTCCATCTGATAGTTGAACGTCGTCTTTTGCAATAACACGCTGGTATTTCATTTTGTTTCGTCAAGAAGAAAGAACAACTGTGCCATCCTATTGTGGGCAGATTGTTCGGTCACTTAGACCGACAGTTGTGACGATCGTTGACAGTACAGTCTGCCATCATTGCTAATTCGATGTCAGCATTGGAATTCGTATTCCGAAGCGACAAGCATTATCGCGTGCCTGCCCGTAGCCGGCATCCGTATGCCGGAGAATACCGGTCAGTGGATCATACGTGAGCACGCGTTGGAGCCGCCGCGCAGCATCGTCGGTTCCGTCCGCAACAATGACCATTCCCGCGTGAAGTGATAGCCCGATTCCCACACCACCGCCGTGATGGAACGAAACCCACGTCGCACCGCCAATTGCATTGAGCGCGAAATTGAAGTACACCCAATCAGCAATTGCATCAGAACCATCAATCATCGCTTCCGTTTCGCGGTGCGGAGATGCCACCGAGCCACAGTCGAGATGATCGCGACCGATAACAATGGGTGCCTTCACTCGACCGCTACGAACCAGCTCATTGAAGAGCAATCCTGCTTGGACACGTTCACCGTAGCCCAGCCAGCAAATACGCGCAGGCAAGCCTTGATACCGAATGTGCTGCTGAGCACTCCGAATCCATCGGTGCAAATGTTCATCGTGCGGAAAAAGCTCCATCAATGCCTCGTCGGTCACACGAATGTCGTCGGGATCACCGCTCAGCGCAACCCATCGAAACGGACCGCGTCCGTCGCAAAATTGTGGGCGAATGAACTCCGGTACAAATCCCGGGATATCAAATGCCTGTTCAATTCCACCACAGTCTTTCGCCACACCGCGGATGTTGTTGCCGTAGTCGAACACGACAGCCCCACGCTCCCGAAACACAAGCATCGCGCGAACATGCTCGGCAATCGAAGCATACGTGCGCCGCAAATACTCTTGATGATCATCACGGCGCAACTGGTCAGCTTCAGCCTTGCTCAGCCCGGCAGGATAGTAGCCGTTGAGCGGATCATGAGCTGCCGTTTGGTCAGTGACAACATCTGGTGTGATACCCCGCCGAACAAGTTCTGGATGCACTTCTGCGGCATTGCCGACCAGACCAATCGAGACGGGTGTTCCAGCAGCCTTGTGTTCGGCAATAATCCGGAGCGCTTCGTCAAGATCATTAAGCATCAGTTGGCAATACCCATCACGGATCCGGCGTTCGATTCGCTGCCCATCGATCTCAACGCACAAAATCGCAGCTCCGGCAATGGTGGCAGCAAGCGGCTGTGCACCGCCCATGCCACCCATTCCGGCAGTCAGCACAAAGCGGCCGCTGAGAGTGCCGCCGAAATACTTGCGTCCGCACTCAGCGAATGTTTCGTAGGTACCTTGCACAATTCCTTGCGTGCCGATGTAAATCCAACTACCAGCAGTCATTTGGCCATACATGGTCAGTCCCATAGCTTCCAACCGTCGGAACTCATCCCATGTTGCCCATCGTGGCACAAGGTTCGCATTCGCGATGATCACGCGTGGAGCATCGGGGTACGTTCGCACGACACCGACAGGCTTACCTGACTGAACCAGTAGTGTTTCATCTTCATCCATCGTGCGAAGTGTAGCAAGAATCGCATCAAAGCATTCCCAGTTGCGTGCTGCTTTTCCGCTTCCACCATAGACGATCAGCTCATCGGGCTTTTCGGCATTTTCCGGATCGAGATTGTTTTGGATCATCCGATACGCGGCCTCGAGCTG
The DNA here is from genome assembly GCA_026416585.1 of Chlorobiota bacterium. Classification (GTDB taxonomy): domain Bacteria; phylum Bacteroidota; class Ignavibacteria; order Kapaibacteriales; family NICIL-2; genus NICIL-2. Next base: position 6,215 of record JAOAEV010000120.1, read on the forward strand.
CCAATTTTTGCAGACACGCTCTGCGCCGCGCGGTGCACGGATGATGCGCTGGATTGTCGTCATGGATTACCTCGCCACAGAAGTATCGTCACGTGCAACAGATTCTGCAATCGTGCGCAACATTTGCCATGTATAAATTCCAGTGTCATGGCCATCTGCCCAACGTGCGCGAATGCCGTAATTACCAACTGGTTCGAGAGCAACAAGCTCGTTCATCCCTGGCGCGAACTGTTGAAGCGGAAGCATCACGGTCGTCCCAAAAACCTGTTCGCCTTTACAGTACGCACACGGGCAGTGTTGGCGCAGAACATCGAGCGGAACTGCAACGCACAGACCATCACCCCATTCAATGCGGAGCGCGGTCACATCGAGACGTCTAATGGTCGTTGGTCGTTCTGCACCCATCGTCAATACAAATGCTGCACTGCAAAAATCGTAAATTCACAGTGAAAATTTACTTTCACCCACCGCTGATGGAAATCGTTCAGCGCTGGATTATTCTGGAACCGCATGAGCGAGGTGTTCATTGCATCACCGATCGCATCGTCGAACAGTTACCAGAACTCGGTCGGTTCCGTGCCGGCACGCTACATTTGTTTCTCCGGCACACGAGTGCTGCACTTTCACTCGGCGAGCACACCGACCCTGACGTTCGCAGGGACCTTGCCGAGCATTTAGAGCGGCTTGTTCCAGACGATCTCCGGCTTTATCGTCATGCGATCGAGGGTGCTGACGATGCATCCTCGCACATCAAAAGTGCACTTATCGGTGCAGCAGTCGTTATTCCTATCTGCGATGGTGCACTTGCACTTGGGCAATGGCAAGGCATCTATTTATGCGAATTCCGTGACCATGCACCAGAGCGAACAATCGTTGCCACAATCATTGGCACAGGGTCATGATCCTGCTCACACGCTTGATGCAACCACTGAACACAATGGCATCATCGCTTCTCGATTTTCTCATGCCATGGCGATGTATGATCTGCTACGCTGTATTGCCAAGCGATACGCTGTGGCACTATATCTGCCAGCGGTGTTTTGATCAGCTCGAACCAGCACCGCCGCCACACCACCTATTGGCAGCATTCGACCGCATACACCAGACAGACGAATCTGCGATCTCGCACATCATTGGCCGATGGAGTGCTCATCACGAGCGACGACCTGGGTTATTCGATCTTGTTTATGCGCTCAAGTACTACGGCTATTGGCAGATCGGTATCGAACTGGGTCGAGAACTTGGCGCTGCTACCCAATTACTTAGCACCACCAGGTACGATGGACTCGTTCCCGTACCGATTCATCCAGCACGGCGACGCGAGCGTGGATACAACCAAGCCGAAGCTATCGCCGAGGGAATGCAGCAGGTGCTTCACATCCCTATCTGGCGCAACGCTCTCTGCCGCATGCGGTATACACGTAGCCAAACGACTCTCTCGTCAACAGAACGAATGGTCAATACTCGTGGTGCCTTCGGCGCTGGACCAGATTCAACACGATTGCGCGGTAAGACAATTCTCATTGTTGACGACGTGTTCACGACTGGCTCAACACTTAACAGCGTCGCAATGACTGCGCTGCAGCTCGGGACAGCACGCGCCGATGCTGCCACACTGGTTGTAGCGACGTTGTAATCGTGTTTCATTTTCACAGTGGACGGTTATGCGTTCATTAGCTCGATGGATTGCACTTGCTGCCTGCCTTGTCTCAGCAAATGCACAGGTGCTATTGCCCTACGAACAGTTCGATAATGACGGTATTCCTCCTGAGGTATACAGACAGCGGCGCGAGCGCTTAGCTGCTGCACATAGTCCCCGCTCACTGATTGTGCTGCTGAGTGCTGACGTACGTAACCGCCAAAACGATGTGGACTACGAATACCGACAGAATTCAAATCTGCTGTACTTGACTGGCTGCACAGAACCACGCTGTGCACTGGTAATAATTCCTGGCGGCACAACGTGGAACGGCGAACATATTACCGAGCTTTTGTTCATCCCACCGCGTAATCCTGACCGAGAGTTGTGGACAGGCGTGCGGATGGGTACCAACGAAGCCCAACAGCTACTTGGCATTCGTCCTACGCTCGACTATGCAATGCTCGGTGAAGTACTCGACTCACTCTTAACTAATCGCGACACGCTCTATATCGCCTCTGGTTTGCCGACACCATCAGTCACAATACCAATTGTGGGCAAGCCAATCGAAGTGGAACAACTTCTGCGCGACTCTCTCCAACGTCGGCATTCCGACCTTGTTGTGCGGACATCACTGCGTACACTCTCAATCATGCGTGAGGTCAAGGATGAGCACGAGTTGCGTTTATTACGTCGAGCTATCGGGATTACGCTTGATGCCTTTGAGCACGTGTTACGATCCGTACGGCCAGCAATGAATGAGTACGAAATCGAGGCGCTCATGGAGTACCACTTTCGCCGTGCTGGCGCTGAAGATGTTGGCTATCCGAGCATCGTTGGCAGTAGCTACAATAGTTGCATTTTGCATTACCAAAAGAATCGACGCCCAACAAAAGCAGGAGACCTGGTTCTTGCTGACTGTGGTGCAGAATATCATGGCTACACTGCAGACATCACACGCACTTTTCCCATTAGCGGGAAATTCAGTCCGGAGCAACGTGCGTTGTACCTTCTTGTGCTTGAAGCACAAGATTCTGCAATTGCTGCAGCACGCGTCGGTGCTCCCTTCCGCGCTACTCACCGTGCAGCAGAGTCGGTGATTGCTCGCGGACTTGTCGATCTCGGCATTATCGCGTCGCCGTCTGAGGTGCGGCGCTATTTCCCACACGGTACATCACACTATTTGGGTCTTGACGTCCATGATGCTGGCACATACGGTCCTTTGCGGGAGGGAACGGTTATTACTGTCGAGCCGGGGATTTATATACCACCCGGAAGCCCGTGTTCGGAGCGATGGTGGGGTATTGGTATCCGTATTGAGGACGACATTCTCGTCACTTCGAACGGTCCGGTAAATCTCTCGGCACAACTGGTGCGACATCCTGATCAAATCGAAGCGCTGATGCGTTCGCAATAAAGTGCCGCTGGATGAAAATGCAGCTTATCCATCAATCGTATCTGACGTAAGCCATCCTGAACACAAAATCGATCACCCTGAACCTGCTTCAGGATCTTGCTTCCTGCGCAGAAGCGCTACGGCATCGTCAAGAACGTACTCTGCGCACACTCGCTTTGGAACGGGAGAATATTGTTTGCGGTGGATTTGTCCATTGCTAAAGGTAACAATCGTAATCGTGTTCAAGTCACCCTCAAAGCCACTATCAGGAACATCAAATGCGTTGAGCACAGCGATATCGCATCCACGAGCATGAAGTTTTTCAATGCCACCATCGAGTTGATCACTGGATTCGAGGGCAAAACCGACAAGCACCGAACGCGCCATTTTTGCCCGTCCTAACTCGCCAAGAATATCCGGTGTGCGAATAAGTTCGACAGCAATGCGGTCACCAAGTACATTGCGTTTGAGCTTTCCCGAATACACATCGGCGGGCATGTAATCAGCAACTGCTGCAGCAGCAATGGCGATATCCCACTTGCCCTCGTAACGCAAGACTGCATCGAACATCTGGCGAGCAGATTCAATCCGAACGATATCCACACCATCTGGTTGCGGCAGCGCAACTGGACCGCTGATAAGCACAACATGTGCACCTCGGTCGCGTGCAGCTTCCGCGAGTGCATACCCCATCTTCCCCGATGAGCGATTCGAAATGTACCGCACTGAATCAAGTGCTTCGCGGGTCGGTCCAGCTGTAATCAAAACCGTCTTCCCATCGAGTCGTGTAACGTCACCAGCTTTCAACTGAGCAAGCTCGATCTCCGCGGTTAGTCGGTCATGTTCGATTGCGGTCTGCAACGGCGTACTCGCGATCGCCCCCAGGTGGGGTGTACGTAATTCACGGCTGTGACTTGATAGCACCTGCACTAACTGCCTAAAAAGGGATTCTGGTTCCGGCATGCGCCCGGTGCCCCACAGTCCACTAGCAAGCTCACCTTCTTCAGGTTCAATGATAATGGCTCCATCCCGGCGGAGCTGTTCAGCGTTACGAACAGTCGCAGGGTGCTCCCACATCGTTGTATCCATCGCCGGCGCAACAAGTAGAGGCGTCGGACGCGGAAGAGCTAATGCTAAACAGGCAACAACAGTATCGCACCCACCACATGCCAGCGAAGCGAGTGTCTGTGCACTACACGGAGCAATCAGCATTACGTCCGCCCAGTGTGCCCAGTGAATATGCCACGATCCACCCTGCTGGATACGTTCATCGAACATATCCGTAGCAACTGATTCACCAGCGAGATTCCCCAATACCAGCGGCGAGACAAAGTGGCGTGCTGTTGGTGTCATCGCCACGCGAACATCCGCACCTGCCTGGCGCAACAGGCGCACAAGCAACGGCGCCTTGTAGGCTGCGATACTACCACAGACACCAAGCAGAATGTGTTTTCCGTCAAGTCGTTCCATTGTTTGCAAAATAAAAACGCCCGCCTGCCGATTTCCTTGGGGCACTGCGGACGTTGCTCATCGCTTCGTGAGTGACTACTGCTGCTGTGATCCGGTAGAATACCACCAGCGAAGTTCACCATCCAACATTTCCCGCATCGCCAGGAATGTTGGTTTATGAATCTTGTCAAACTCACGGCTGATCTGCAGCTTGTCGAAGTTGGTAACGTTTTCTTCCTCCGATTCTGCAAGGTCGGCAACCCGAGCCAGGTATTGATTGCGGATCTGGTCGTTAATCTGACGCGCACGCAATCCAACGGAAACAATTGCTTCATAGAGCGAACCATGTTGCGAGGCGTGCATTTTGACTTCGATCGGATTGACCAGTTCAAAATGATTGACGCTCATCTTCGGCACCGAGTAGTGAAATAACTGGTTGCAAAAATACGACGCACCGCTCATCTAGATTGGCGCGCGAACGAGAGGGTCACAAACCACGTGGCAAGCTTTGTTCCACCACTTGTGGAGAAATCCGTAAGCGGGATTGAGTATTGGACACCAGGACGGAAGTGCCACGAGGACCACAGCTCAACACTTGCTTCCACCCGGAGGAACACATTCGCAGCAAAACGCTGCATACCGAGCACATCACCGTCGCGGACTACAGCCGAGGTTCCTCCATTGGACATCTGAAGCTCGACCTGTTCTCCGTTGGGCAAGCGCACCGTAGTCTGCGTCAACGATTTTGTGTGCCGCGCTTTCCCCAGAAACCACACCCCAAGCTGCGCACCGGTCATCAATGCTACTGATTCCGAGCCAAATGGCATCGTCCGCACATACGGCAGCGCGTGGATTCCAAACAATGTCAGATCGAGCTGTTGGCGGAATTCGACCGGAATACCGGCGTATTGTGCAGAGCCATCGCGTGATCTAAAGGTCAGCAATTCCTGCTCTCGGTAGCGGGATACAATGCTGCGATAGTCAACCGACCCCGCAATTCCCAACCGAAACAGTGGGCGTTCGGGTGCACGTAATTCGTAAAAAACACCGGCAGTCAGACCGCTGCCGCTTCCGCCGTGAAAAGGCGGACACTGGCACGTATCGCGATACTCGCCCTGTTGCACGACAATGGGAATGCCGACAAAAACACCAGGATAGTCGTAGGTTTTTATCTCCGGCGCAATTGGAGAGGACTCTCCAATGACCGGATGTTGCGCTACGAGCTCAACAGCAAGCATCACCGATAAGACGAGCACCACTGGCAATAGCATGGACAGCCTCCGTCGCAGAGCGTATTCGACTCTACGCGCTCAATCAGCCGACTATTATCGAACGACGTCGCGCGCCTGTATTTTGCACTCGAAAAAAAATATACATGACAATGGACGAAATGACTAGCGAACAATTGAACATTGTACCATCACTTGCGATACCGATCAATCAGCCACTGTTCGAGCAAGAAGGGGTGCGGAGCGTAGCAGTACGAAGTCTGCTGCGCATCGAGCAGACTTCACTGAGTTCCGAGCACGTTGTATCGGCAGAAATTGCTGCACATCCTGAATGGACCGAGTTTGACCGTGCACTCTATCAGGAACTGGTCTTCGGCACACTTCGGTGGCGTGCCAAGCTCGACTGGATACTGACTGGATTCTATCACGGTGAATTTTCCAAGTGTATGCCCGTCATACAGGAAACCCTCCGTGTGGCGCTCTACCAAATTCTGATGATCTCCAAAGTCTCACCGCAAATTGCTATCGAAAGCGCTGGACGAATCATCGAACGTACACGCGATACAGAGTACGCTTCCAGACTTGTTGGCGTTCTTCGGGGCATTGCGCGAAACGTTGCTGGTATCCGCTATCCGCCTCAAGAGCAACTTCCGTTGTACATGCACGTAGTGTACTCGCACCCACTGTGGCTTGTTCAGCGATGGATCGAACGGTATGGTGAAGAAATCGCTCAACAGATGCTTGCGGCAAATTTGGAACGCCCTCCTGTTTTTTTAGCAAGCAACAGCCTTCGTGCATCGCTTGACACACTGATTGCTGAGCTGCAGCAGATGGCGATACCACTGGAAACAATACCCACCAACCCACCACTGTTGCGAATCAATCCGTTTGCTGACTACACTCACTTTGATGTATGGCAGCGCGGGATGTGCTATACAAGCGATCCCATCTGGTCAGCAGCCGCAGCCGTGATCGCTCAGTACACTGAGGGCGATGTGCTTTATGCATGCACAAACCTGAGCCGCACACTTCTTCCATTTATAGAGCTCACGCAAAAAGCGAACCGCCTCTTAACGCTGCACACGTCTTTACCCGTCCTTCCAGGATGGCTTCACCGTGAGTGCACCCGACTTGGGTGGCAATTGCCACCGCTTTTGACTGATTTGTCACCAGAAAGTGTCAGTACAATTGTTATCGAAACGCCGTCGAGTGGAATTGGGCTATGGCGACGTCAACCGGAGCGTAAGTGGCGTTCCGACTCTATAGACATTCACCGCTCTACCCGGCGCGCATTGGAATTGATTGAACAAGTGCTCCCATCGCTCAAAACTGGAGGACATGTGCTGCTGCTGACACTCTCGACCGAGCAGGAAGAAACCGATTCACTCGTCGAATGGATGTGTGTAAGACAAGGTGGATTCCGCCGCGTTCCCCTCGAGATGGATGCTTTCACGTCTGCATTTCGCCGTAATAATGGATCACTGCTCTCACTGCCTCACCTGCATCGTGGCGACACAGTGTATGTTTCACTTGTTGAAAAACACTAATGATAGTTTGGATCAGTTGTTTTGCTGTGGTGGTAGTAGCCGCATATCCACAGCAGTGGCACGAAGCATCACCGCTCGACCGGCAACAGTGGTATATCCTCCGCTACCGCGATCCGCAAACTGGCACGATACCGGCACACGCAGCAGAAAATGATGCTGCCATGGCACGCCGAATCGCAAGTACCGTGTACTCGAAGCAACCACACATAGCCTCAACGACCGTCGAGCCGATCGGTCCTATCAACGTTGCTGGACGTACCCGAGCATTTGCAATTGATAGCCGTGCACCATCGGTATTCATGTGCGGTGGTGTCAGTGGTGGTGTATGGCGCAGCATTGATGCAGGGCGCTCGTGGGTACGCATGACACCACCGGACTTAGTACCACACGTCTCCTCCATTGTGCAAAGTCAGAAAACGCCTGATACGTGGTACATCGGCACTGGCGAAGGTCTCTCGACTACTGAGCGCCGGACATCTACACTGTTGCGCACGATAGGTACAGGAACAGGCATCTATCGCTCAACGAACAATGGAATAACGTGGCATGCAATTACGCCACCGTCGAACGCACAACCAAACTCAATTCCGGAGAGCCCATGGCAGATCATTTGGCGTTTGGCAGTTCGCTCTGATTCTTCAGGCGAAACGCTCTACGCGGCATGCTATGGTGGCATTTACTCATGGGACGGCAATCGCTGGCGCTTGGAGCTGGGCGATACATCCCGACCTGCCTTTGCCACAGACATTGTCTCAGCTGGCAATAAGCTCTATGCTGCACTCGGTGCGGCCGATGACGGCAGTCGTTCTCAACAATACGGCATTTTTGAATGGAGCGGCGGACGGTGGCGCGCTATCACGCCGGCTGCATTCTCAACGATGCGGCGAATCGTCCTCGCAACAAGCACTGATGGCTCGGTGGTGTATGCATTCGCACAAGCACCATCGTCATGGAGCGAGCGTTACATAAGCTTTTCCTCTGTGCACCAGCTCTGGCAATATTCTGCTCTTCAGCAACGGTGGCGCGATTGCTCATCGTGGCTTGCGGCGCTCCGTTCGCCGATCGCACCATTTGGAACGCTCGGCGGATACTGCATGGCAATCGCGGTTCACCCGAGAAACCCAGACATCGTGTACATTGGAGGCACCGATGTTTTCTCTTCCCATGATGGATGCCGAACGTCAGCATATCACCTTGGAGGTTACCCATACACGGTCGAACCGAGTGCACTTCATCCAGATATCCATGCGCTCGTGTTCGATCGAGTCGATCCCAACCGCGTTTATGCAGCTACCGATGGTGGCGTCTATGCGACATCCTCGGCGCTGGCACAAGACAGTCCAGAATGGGAATCTCTCAACACAGGACTGATGACCACGCAAGCCTACCACGTCGCTATTGATCGGAGAAGTTTGGATCAATTCGTAATCGCAGGATTCCAAGACAACAGCAATTGGTACACAAACGCTGCCGCTCTCGGCATACCATGGGTATTTGCTGGTGGTGGCGATGGATGCAGGGTTTTAGTCGGTCAAGGACGGGGATTGGTTTTTGCCAGTTCACAGTTTGGCTACATTTATGCTCTCGATGCACGCCCAGAAACGCCACGGTACATCCAACTTCCACAACCACCTCGAAGTGGTTCAGCATTCGCCACCGAGTTTGGCTACGATCCGGCAACGGGGTACTTGGTGTTAGCACTGGACAGTCAACTTTACCGGCTATATGTGACGCCCACTGTAGTCGATCAGCGGTGGGAATTAGCAGCATCCTTGCCTTACGGCACACTGATCACAACACTTACTCTCCGTGGAGAGTTAGCGCTCGTCGGTACAGCATCCGGTACGTTATACATTGCAGACATTTATCGAGGCTATATCGAACCGATATCTGTTCCGCTACCACGAGGAGCGTTTGTTTCGGCGATAGATTGGGATGAAGCTGACATCAGTCGAATTATCGTTACAGTATCTAACTACACACTTCCAAGCATTTTTGCGACGTGGGACAGTGGAGAATCATGGCTATCTGTTGGCGGAACACTCGACGAAGAGCAGAATGGGTGGGGGCCATCTCTCCGTGTGGTGCGTTCTCTCTACCGTAACGGGAAACGGCTTTATGTGGCAGGCACCAGTATCGGTGCATTCGTCGCCGATTCGCTCAGTGCATCAACGCAATGGCAACCACTCGGAGTAACCACACTCGGCTTTTTGCCTGTCGAAGCCATTGATATTCGATCTACCGACGGGATGACTGCTATCGGGACACATGGTGGTGGCATTTACGTATGTTACCTTGATCCCAGCACAGTCGGAAGCGAACAACCAGCGCCACCAAAGGACTTCTTCGTCGAGCGTTGTGTGCCGGAGCCTGTGAGCGATTTTGCAATCGTGTATGTTCACGTACCACGTCCCGAGGGCATTCTGACCTTCGAGTTGTATGATATTTTGGGTCGCCCGATTAGCGAGCGTTCACAACCGGTTGTCACCCCTGGCGTAGTTGCAATGATGCTGGGACCTGCCGACCTTGATGGCATCGCTCAGGGAACGTACTTTTACCGGGTTCGGTGGAAGGATCGAATCGCCAGTGGTGCATTTGTACGAGTAGCACGATAAACACACCGAGCGGGCTCATTTCATACATGTGCCCGCTCGGCGAACACCAGCTGGAATAGCAGATACGACCGCACACATCAGTGTGCTTTTGCGGGGAACCGCAGCGAGATAATCTGCTTCCCCCGCTCGGTTTTGACTTCGAGCATAACAACCTCACCGGGCTTTTTGCTGTTTATCAGTGAGCGAAGCTCCTCCGGCGAGCGTACCGGTTTGCGATCAGCACGGAGAATCACTGCATTCGTCGTCAGTCCTCGCATGGATGCTTCACTGTATCGCTCGACATCAGTCACCTCGACCCCCTCGGTGACATCGAGCTTGGATTTTGTTTCTGCACTCAGCGGAGCAATGCTAAATCCGAGTTCGTCAAAGGTCACCGGTCCATCATTTTTTGATGGGCGTCCGGGTACTGGATCCTTGGCATCGTCAGCGCTGGCGATTGATCCGTCTCGTGCTTCGAGCGTAACTTCTTTGGTAATCGTCTTCCCATCACGCCACATGCGCAGCTTCACTTTGTCGCCTGGACGATGCTCGAGCACAAGCGTCTGAAGTTGATTAGGAGAGTTTACGGGAGAACCATCGACGTCGAGTATGATGTCTCCTGTTTCAATACCAGCTTTGCTGGCCGGAGAATTCTTGAGCACATCCTGCACCATCACCCCTTCTACTTTGGGTAGACCAGCACCTTTTGCATCGGTTTCATCCACTGCGCGTATCGTGACTCCAATGTACGCGCGATTGACTTTGCCGTAGTTAATCAAGTCGAGCGCGACTGCTCGTACAATATCCACCGGGATTGCAAAACCATAGCCAGCATAGAATCCAGTCCCCGACGCAATTGCGGTATTGATACCGATAAGTGTACCATTCAGTGTAAACAAACCACCACCGCTATTACCTGGATTAATTGCGGCATCAGTTTGGATGTAGTTTTCGATGCCAAATGCATAGTTGTTGAGCCCCAAACCACCACGCCCGATAGCACTGATAATCCCAGCAGTAATTGTCGATCGTAATCCTAACGGATTACCCACAGCAATAACCCATTGCCCAATCTTGATATCGGCAGGGGTTCCTAGGTATGCCGTCGGCAAATCTTTTGCGTCTATTTTGATAACAGCGAGATCTGTGAGCGAATCACGACCGACGATTTTCGCGGTGAACTCGCGCTTGTCGGATAACGTAACCTTGACGCCGTCGGGTTTGGCATCTCGGATAACGTGGTTGTTCGTGACAATATATCCGTCGCTGGTGATAATCACTCCGGAACCTTGACCGAGCGGACGAGAGCGAGGACGATTCTTTGGGCGAGATTCGTCCTGGCGATCACGCGGACGGAAGAAGTCATCACCCCACGGATCGAAAAAACGAAAGAATTCCTCAATATCAGCACCCCCTTTATCCTCCCCAAGAATTTCGATGGAGACGACCGTTGGTGATACTGTATTGGCGACAGCAACAAATGCATCATTAAGTGCTTGGACGTTGTCGGGCACTGTGATAGGGGGCTTTTTTGCACCAATGTCGCGCACACTTTGCCCGAATAATTTTGCCACAGGAAAACCGCCAATTTCTGCGATGAGCACAGCTCCAACAGCAGCTCCAATCAGCAACAGCACGACCGTTCGTACAAGTTCGTGCCTGGATTTCAGCAGACCATTCATTGCGGCACCTTTTCGATTGATGATTCGTCCGAGGCAATAAACGAACAACGACCCAATTGTTGTAAAAAGATTGCTGCCCTTACCAAATCGGCAAGGGCAGCACGCTGACTACTGTGTGATTGCGAGCCTACTTCTCAACCACGATCGGCACAGTTTCGACATAATGGCCGCTGCGCATCCGGAGCATATACGAACCACTGGCAATACCGTTCGGCACAAAGCGCACGGTGTACTCACCAGCCTTTAGCTCGCCCCGAACAAGTGTAGCAACAACTGCACCACTGGTGTTGACCAATTCGAGCGTTGTGTTGGCATCATAGCCGACTCCGAAGCGTATATCAGCACCACTGCTCGTCACTGGATTGGGATTTACCTGAACGATAAATGATGTTGTCGTCACTCGTACGAATCGCAGATTGAATGCGCACACTGGATTGATACGTAGGATACCATCGCGCGTCTCGACAATAATACATTGATCGTTGGTGGTAATTTGTTCTAATTTGACGATGAATCCACCATCGGTTGGTAGCGATGCTGGCATGGAGGCAGTCAATTCGACCCCGAAGAGTTCATCGCCTTGCTGGACACGCAGGGGGGTCGTACCGTTGAACGTCACAAGGATTGTGCCTCGTAATGTTACGGGATCGTATTGCACTGATGCTGTTGCCACCGTCCACCCTGCTGCCGCAAGAGGCCCGAGCACGCGAACAACCGGCACACCATTTTGTGTGACCGCAGCAAAGCCCGTTGCATCAAAGCTGATTTGTGCGGTCAACTGTGTTACAGCGCCCATGGTTATTGGTTGCTCGGCGCGGAAACGCACAAGCTTCGGTGCGGATTCTGTTCCTTGCGGGACATCAAATACCTCAGACAACGTAGTAACGCGAGTTGTTTGCTGTAAACCTGTACCACTAAGGTCACCACGATATTCATCATTCGGGATGTTATTGATTTCCAGTACAATTTGAGCGGCAAAGGCACGCGGTGCGGTTGGCGTAAATGGTATGTTCAGGTCGTAGGTACCGCCGACAGGGATTGCTGCAGGAAGCGGTAGATTAGTTGGTACACCAAATGCGGTCGGATCAGCACCCTGCATTCGAACAAAGCGCAACGCTGTTACTGGAATATCACCAGTATTAGTTACTCGAACAGTCAGCGTGGTGGTTGTACCGACGCAAACGCTACCGGACGCTGGTGCGACCGAAATGCGAGCAACGCCACTGTACGCACTACCATTCCACACCGATTCCGCTTCTTCGAGTGCATCGCTGACTGTGCGAAGTGTCGCGGTGTTAGTGACGTTGCGTCCTTGCTCGGCAACGAAGTACGACGCATCAAACGTCACACTTTCACCCGGCAGCACAACACGTGGTAAATTCAACGATGCTCGGTCAAACGTAAAGTTTTCTGTACCGTATACTCCATTAGTTCCGATAGCCCCTGGAACGACGGGAACGAGATCGCGCAAATTTAGCGTATCGGCATAGCGCCAATTTTGGCGGCTTAGATTGGTAACGGTCACTTGTTTCACATCTGGTGACGTACCGGACTCAATTGGTCCGAAGGTCACCGTTGGAGTAATCGTCACTCGTGGCGCAATCCCGACACCAGTGATACGAGCCATCCGTGGTTCACCAGTGCTGTTGTCGAAGCGAACGACGATTTCATGCTCGCCTGTTGCTGAGGGATTAAAGTATACTGCTATTGGACGACCGGTCACCGATGAATATGTTTGACCTGGCGGGATGTCCGTAGCGTTAATCTGATTGAGCGGCGGATCGAATATGAACGCTTGACCATTGCCGTACACATCTTGATCAACAACGACACTTTGGAGTGTCACGGCTTGAGAACCGTCATTCCGTGGATCAAGTGTCGCAATTGTTTGCCAATCAGCAAGGTATGGATAGGGATTTGTAGGATTGATCCGCTTTTCGCCAAAATCGAGCGGTGCCACTGTCAAGCCAGGCTTAACGCCACGCCCACGCACATGCACGACAGAATCAATGCGATTTGCGTCACTAGAGAAGGTAATTGTTGCTGTGTACGTTTGTTCAGCAGTCGGTGTGAAGTTAAGCTGATACGTCCGTGAGTCATCGCCCCCTCCTTGCTGAGTGAGTACCAGCGGAGAAGCTGGAGAAATCCGACCGAGCACAGGATCGGCAACAAATACTGGATCTGTCGGACCTTGCACACCGGAGATTGTTAACTGGACGGTGCCGCGACTAAATACTGTGAAGGTCCGCCGTGCAGTTGTACCAAGCCCGACGTCCCCAAAGTCAAGCGGGCGCGTCACGGGATTTGAAACATCAATAACTGGCTCACCGGTCTGCCCAGTAACTAAACGGCGGTAGCGGAACACACAGTCATCGCCAACACCGATAGAGTCACGTACGACGCCATCATTTGTCGCCGTGTAGCGAATTGTGACTGTTCGCCGTTCTTGCGGCTGCAAGTCAAAGGGGATTGGGTTATTGACGATTTCAAAGACCCCCAGACCGCCGTTTTTGAATTCCAACCGAGTGACTCGTATCGGCGCTGTACCTTCGTTGACAACATCAATCGTCCGCGTTGCAACATCGCCCTTACGAAGTAAGCCGAAGTTCACATCGCTTGGCTGGAGGGTAATGCGACGCGCTTTGTACTCAACCACGATTACCGTATCATTGTTGGCGCGGTCCCGAAAGATCACATATGCAATTGCATCTTCGTCGGGATTGTCGACAGTCAAACGCCACCGCGTCGTGCGCGTCTCGCCTGGAATAAACGGATCGTAATCAAGCGTATAGTTACGACTATTGGTCGGGTCGAGATATATCATCGCCAGGTTCGAACGGATAGCGGGATCCTCCGGATAGTCAGTCACATCCGCATCGCCACCACTGACACCACTGACACTTCCGTCACAGTCGACAACATAGCGTGGGTGTGGCGGAATTGTATCCGGTAACAGTATCGCCAATGCAGCACTGGTCGGATGTCCGTATGAGTCATAATTGCTCAAACCATACGAGTAGGCAGCAAACGGTTGACTACACCGAATACGATAGGCACCATCATTAATTCGGAGTACCTTCGCTGCATAACGCTTGCCCTGATACTGCATTGGGAATACGTCCCCAACCGTCGGACCAAATACCGTCGCTACTGGTCTCCATGAAACCTGACCTCCAACAACCTCACCCCACTCGAGGTCATTGGGAATTGTCCCCTGATCTGTCAATGGATACACAACTATCACATAGTTTTCCGAAAAATTGAAAACCGAACCCCGTGCACCTGGTGTCGAAAAAATGATCTCACGCTGATACTGCTCGACTGGATATATTGTCACTTGGAAAGGATCCGAAACAATCCCATCATCTTCTTGACCAGTGTTGAAAAACGTCACGCCAATTGGCTTGTCGCCAGATAGAGCCACAATACCATTGAGCCCGTTGGCTGTCGCCCGGTCATAAATGAAACCTGTCCCCTCAACCCCACCCGCTGTTTGTATCGTCCGCCAAAAACTTCCGTCTCGGAACACCCGCGTGTTCGGCTCCTTTGCAAATATCTTGAGCATCGCCGCATTCCGCCGCGTTATCACCCGAGGTACAAAATACATTTTCCCCCAAAGGTCCGTCGCTATTTCCATATCTGCGATAAAATCGCACCACCGCAAGTCAGTCGGTACATTAGCGCATTGATTCCCTGACACGACTGCTACCGGCTTCGTCGCTGTTACAACAGTCCCCGACAAATCACCCTCTTTTGCGTCGTCCCGCGTCGATACGACTAACACATCACCACGATTGAGCGTCCATGTTCGCGTCTGATTTGGGCGCAATCCGCTGGCTGTAATTGTTTGGGCGTTACCCCCCACGCGTATCGTTACCCGTGTGTTGTCGTAGGGAGCTGTAACTGTAAACTCACTCGGAAGAACGTAGCCACCATACATCCACGTCATATCTGCCATCGAAGCAATGATATACTGCTTCCCCAGCGTATGAACTGGATACGCCAAGAAGGAATCCGACGTGTATTGGAAACGCGTCACCCCATAGACAACAATCGGCGCATTTGACTTGATATGCATACCCGCACCTGGCCATACCTGATCGGTCGGCGGTGCATCGTTCGGGCTTTTTGAATATGCCTGTCCCACCCCGGGCGCGATGATTACCTCGATGACATCGTTTGGCAACGTGTAACGTATTGTTTGGAATCCACGCCCTTCGACTTCGATCAATACGCGTGTACGCGTCGCCGCTGCAATGTAGAGCACAAGTGAATTACCAGCCCCGGGAACTTCATAGCACGGTGGGAACGAAAAGTAAAACTCTGTTCCTGCCGCACCACCGTCGCGAGCCAACAATGGTACAAGCTTGTGGCGGATTTCATCGTGAGTCTCCTGACTATTGCTACCCCATGCTGGGAGAAGCAACACACACAGAACTGCCACTATCGAAAATGCACGTTGCATGGGACCAATCCTAATATCGTGAAACAAATGCGCCTGATATTTTTCCTTTGTCCACTTGTAATAATGCACCACCGCACGCTTTGTATCGCTTTGGCGAATCATTCAATAGCAAAATAACAAAAAAAAATTCTTGAACAAAATTCTATGTCGAACCATCATTTTCGACCACGAATGTGACAGAAGAACCGCTGATTTCCTCCAGAAGACTCTTACGCCGATGAGCACCCCATAGCTCAATTTCAACGTCAGCGCGCGCGATAATACCGACGCGGATACATTTGTTCTCCACTACAACGTGTACGGCGGCGACGCGCTGCTGACGACGACGATCAAGCCCCTCTGCGATGCGTAAACATGCAGCCATCCACCGAACAGCGTATTTCCACTGCTGGGGTAGCACCGAAAAACTGGCATGTTTGGTCTTTGGGTGACTTTTGCGGTGATAGCGTGCAACATTAGCAATGATTGCTGCTTCTGTGCTCGAAAAGCCGGGCATGACAGCATTGCTGATAATGTAGTAGCTATGCTTGTGATGCTGATCAGGCGAAATGTGATAGCCAACATCATGGAGTAACCCAGCCGCTTCGAGCAACTCTCGCTCAGTATCCCCCAGCCCATGCAAGCAACGTAAACCATCGAACAATTCTAAGGCAAGCTTCGCCACATGTTGTGCATGTGCACGTTCGACATTAAATCTCTGACAGAGCTGCTCGGTCGTCGCCGCACGCAAGTGTACCAAGTGGTGATATTGTCGTTGATCGCGCAAGTGTTGGGCTGTGTCGAACACAACTCCTTCACGAAGTGCATACATCGAAACAAGCACACTTTGCACATCAAGCTGCAGTAAAAATCGCTCAGCGATGAGCGCGCCTGCAGTAATGATGTCCGCACGTTCTGGCTCGACACCAGCGATTTTGGCAATGTGATGCGGGGCTCGTGCACTGACGATATGCTCAACAGCATCCAACAACGCTGCACGTTCAATGCGTTGCCCATGCAATTGCGCTGATGAGAGAGTACCGTCACCAAGCGCAACACGAGCGAGCGTTTCCCACGTACCGGAGGTCACGACGACTTCATCCCAGCCGACACAACGTGCTGCGTCGAGTACTGGCGACCATTCACCGATAAGCGTGCGTCGGCATTCCTCTATTGCTTTTGCAGATCGTGAGCGACGGAAAAACTGCTCAGTTAGCCGAATCGCTCCAATTTTCTCGCTCTGCACAAATAATACCTCACCGCGATCACCGATAACGATTTCGGTTGAGCCTCCACCTATGTCGCACACACATAATCGTCTCTCGACAAGTGGCAAACCATGGATAACCCCGACGTAGATGAGCCGACCCTCTTCCTCCCCCGAGATGATTTCGATACGTACCCCAGTATGGTCTTCGACTCGTCGCAAAAAATCATCTCGATTGAGTGCTTCTCGCACGGCACTTGTCCCCACCGCACGAATAAATGCGCCATGCTGGCGAGCCATTGCCACAAACCGCGTTATCGTTTGAACACCTCGTTCAATTGCATCTTCGGTCAAGTGTTTGATGTCGCCACTGGATTTTCCAAGCCGTACCACTTCACGATCACGAGCAATTACCTGCATTGTCCCGTTCATCCCGACCCTTGCAACGATCATGTGAATAGAATTAGTGCCGACATCTATCGCCGCAATTGGTGGCAGATCGACTGCGTTCATAGGTACTGCGCCGACTTCAGTGTATCCGCTGTGTTGCTCGCGATCGTTGATTGTTTCCGGTCAACTGAAGGCACTTTTTTTCGTCCCCACAAACGCCGTGCAAAACCAAGCCCGTAGAGACCAAAACCAGATACGATTGTTGCCAGAGCAAATACTATCAATATCCACCGCGCCATTGTCGGCATTTTGCATAAAGATAATAGCACAAAAATAGAGTACCTCTCCATACAGAGAAGGCTAAGTTTGTTGTGGGTAGGATATCTTGTCTATTGGTTACATGCGTTATCGCTGGCTCGACTACCTTCGCGGATTAGCAGCACTGTGGATGATCGAGGTTCACGTCGTCGATGTTGCACTCGATCCACACTGGCATACGTCACAGTGGTTTCCATGGCTTAGCCTGACGCACGGTTTTGTTGCGGTAGCGTTTCTCTTCTGTGCCGGTGGTGCGCTGGCAATAACGTTAGAACGGAAACTCGACGCCTACCGACGTTTCGAGCGTCCGCTGTGGGATTACTTAGCAAAACTGGGATTACTTCTACTGATTGGCTATTGGCTACACTTGCCGGCATTTTCGCTCGAGCGTACGCTCCACGCAACACCGCAAGAATTAGTGCGCCTTGCCGATTGCGACATTCTCCAAACAATTGCCTACAGCTCACTCATTGCTTTAGCTATTGCACTGTTCATCCCGCGCCCCAATTGGTATCGAAGCACATATGCTGCTATCTCGATTACCATTGCTATACTTACACCTCTTGTATGGGAACATCGCTTCGATGAAAATCTACCACTGTTCATTGGTGCTCTCATTGCACCCCAGCCAGTGAGTAAGTTTCCGCTTTTCCCGTTTGCGGCATACTTTTTTGCCGGAGCATGGATTGTTCTTTGGTTGCAGAATCGCCCGCGCAGAGTAATCTGGTTAGTCACTCTCGCGTGTTTAGGAATCGCTGCTGTCACTATGGTGATTGGTTTTTCTTCACCGAAACAATGGTGGCATTCATCTCCAATACACACCTTATTTAGACTCAGCGCTACAGTTGCTGCCCTTTGCATGCTGATGCTCACTCACGAGACAATTACACGACAGCGATTCAGCAATATCCTGCTCCTGGCGGGACAGCAATCACTCTGGGTGTACGTGTTCCATCTGCTACTTGTATATGGATCTGTTGGAGGAAATGGGCTTTCAGCGGTAATTGGTAAGCAACTGAATCCATTCGAGACAGTGATGCTCATCATTGCCATAAGTGTAGTGACATTGGGAACAGCATGGATGTGGGCATATCTCAAACACGTGATGCCTCAGGTTGTGCGTGTGGTGGTTGCAGCAGTCGTTGTGACAGCAGGAGCAACCTTCGTGCTTTTACCGGCACGATACGCAGCACTGCTCTCTACGGGCGAATTGGTTCGGCGGGATGGAGTTGTACCGGCGGTGGTGCAAAGCGATCTTCCTCGATCACCTGCCGTGCCTGTTCAGGAGTAATCGGTATAAGTGTCGAATCGCGGTCAGTAAACGTGCGGTTGACAAAACCGAGGGATGAATCAGCATAGATTTTCGCCATCAATCGCCCCCAAATCGGTGCTGCTGCTTTACCCCCCATTCCATAAGCACCAGTGAATTTGATGCGGTGATCATCAAACCCGAGCCAAACGCCAGCGACCAATTCTGGGGTCATACCAACAAACCACGCATCGGCATAATCGTTTGTTGTCCCAGTTTTCCCTGCCGCATCGTAGCGGAAAAACTGACGAACAGTCGAACCAGTGCCACCGTCAACGACTCCTTGCAGCAAACGGATCATCGTGCGACACACAGCCGGATTCAGTGCATCGGTAACACTTGTAGGAAACTTGCCCCGATAGATCTCGCGGCCCAGACGGTCACGAACTGCCCTGATGGCAACTGGCGGCACAGAAATGCCCCCGTTGAGAAATGTCCCGTACGCACTAACTAAATCGATGGGATACACTTCTTCAACACCAAGTGCAAGCGCTGGATACGGGTCCATCGGCGTTGTAATGCCCATCTTCCGTGCCAGTGCAACGACTCGCTGCGGCGTGGTATACTGCGTGATGACCCGTGCTGCTACTGTGTTGATCGAGAACTTAATTGCTGTCGCAACATCTACCGCATTGGCATGTGATGAGCCGCTCGGTGACCAGGTCCGACCATCGGCGAATGTGTATGTAAAGGGTGATGCATCAATGACTGTGGTGGCATCGAGTGTACCATCAGCAAGCGCAGCCGCATAGACGAATGGTTTAAATGCTGAACCAGGTTGCCGCCGAATCTCCATGCAGTGATTGAGCGAATACCGCGAACCACTGCCCCGCTCGAATGCCAGAGGAGAAGCCCCAACCATTGCCAGTATTGCTCCTGTTTTGGGATCGAGTACGACCACTCCACACTGCACGGTCGTCACCGCACGTTTGACAGAATCAACAAAGTGCTGTGATGCCAACAATTGCCGCATAACGTGTTGTTGCTGCTGTGGCGAATCGGCAGCAAGGTACACCGGATGTGACTGCGCTGCTTTCTGCAATATTGCAGCGAGCAAGTCTTTGTGCGCATTCCACGACCAAGATCGATCGAATTCCCGCTGAAACTGTTCGAGTTGTTCACGAACAGCTTCATTGGCATATCGCTGGATGCGTTCATCGAGTGTTGTTTCGATAGTCAAGCCATCGCGGTAAAGGTCGTAGTCTTGCAATCGAAGGTCGCGGGAAAGCTTTTTGCGCAACATCTCGACAAAGTGTGGTGCCAGTCCGCCACGACGCTGAGATGCAAAGCTTCCGGCAGCAATAGTAATTGGCTCACGAGCCAATTGTGCCCGCTGTTGAGGAGTCAGGAAACCGGTATCTTCCATCAACGCCAACACAAGATTACGTCGCCGCAGTGCACGTTCGTAGTTTGTTTGAGCGTCATATGTTGCAGGCGCTTTGAGAAGTGCGACAAGGTATGCACACTCATCTGGGGTCAATTGGCGAGGATGCTTCCCAAAGTACTCCTGTGCAGCAACGTAGATACCATATGCACCACGACCGAAATTGACCGTGTTGGCGTACATTTCTAAAATTTCATTTTTAGTGTATGTATGCTCGATCTGCACGGCAGTAATTGCTTCGCGAAGTTTACGTGCAATTGTTGGCTCTTGGTTGAAGTAGAGATTCCGGGCAAGTTGCTGCGTGATTGTTGAAGCACCTTCCTTTGCGCGGAGTGCCAAAACATTTTTGATGGTCGCCTTTACGATACGCCACAGATGAATCCCCCAGTGATTGTAAAACTCGCGGTCCTCAGTGGCAATGAGTGCTTGAAAAAAAGCCGGCGGGATGCTATCATATGGCACATAAAGCCGTCGTTTGACGAAAAAGCTTTCCACCAGACGCCCGTTCCGATCAAGAATGCGACTGGCAAACTCTTGCGGCGGATTTTCCAACTGTTCCAAAGAAGGTAAGGTGCCGATAACGGCTGCATCGAACCACACCACCAGTGCAGCAATTGCGATAGCAGCACCGGCAATGATGTACCCGACTTTGGCGCTCGTCGTCACCGGCAGATCCACACTAATGACATTATACCAACTCGAACACAAAATACGTGCCCCCGTTCTGCCCAGAGCAAACGGGGGCACGTCATCGTCATGGAGTGGCAATTGACCACTATGCGAGAAGAGAATGTGTAATTACCGCGAGTAGTATTCGACCACAAGTGGTACTTCACAAACGATGGGGACCTCCTCGCGTGGTGGCAAGTACAGGTATTTTGCTGACATGTCGGCTTTGGAGACCTCCAAATATGGAACAGGCTGCGCAGTACGAATCGCGTTTTGGAAACATTCGAGCGCACGGCTTTTCTCGCGCACCCGAATGACATCATTTGGCTTGACGCGGCACGATGGAATATCCACTTTGCGTCCGTTGACCTCGATATGTCCGTGCCGAACATACTGCCGTGCCGCATATACCGTCGGCGCGAAGCCTGCACGATAAACCAGTGCGTCGAGACGAGATTCGAGCAACTGTACCAGATTGTCTCCTGTATTGCCTGCCAAGCGAGATGCTTCAGCAAAATAGTTCCGCATCTGTCGCTCATGGACATTGTACTGTAGGCGTAGGCGTTGCTTTTCGAGTAGCTGCCGCCCGTAATCACTGAGTTTGCCACGCCGTTTGACCGGTCCATGTTGCCCAGGTGGGTATGGCTTGCGGTCCATGTGTTTGCGGGCTTTCGTCGTCAGCGAAAAGCCCAACTTACGCGACAGTTTGACCTTAGGTCCTGTGTACTTCATGTGCGTACCACGCTACAAAAGATGGAACAAAACTTTTGTGCAACATTTTCCTGCCGAGCTGTAGGCTCGGTGGAGGTACGTCGCAATTGTGTCAGCCGACAGTGCGGCTGTGCAAAATTAGCTGTCACTTGTTGCCTTCTGCACGCTTTTTCTGATACTCCCGTACCATCTCTTCCTGGACTGCACGCGGCACTTGAGCGTATTTGAGGAATTCCATCGTGAATTCACCCTTGCCTTGCGTGACCGATCGCAGATCTGTAGAATAGCCGAACATTTCCTGCAACGGCACTTCAGCAGTAACCACGACATATCCGGCTTCGCTTTCCGTGCCGATGATCACGCCACGTCGCTGGTTGATTTGCCCGATGACGACACCCTGGAATTCTTCTGGTGCCGACACTTCCAGTTTCATAACTGGTTCGAGCACGACTGGATTGGCACGCATGTAACATTCGCGAATAGCAGCTTTTGCAGCGGTTTTGAACGCCATTTCGGAAGAGTCTACTGGGTGCGTCGAACCATCATTGAGCACAACCCGAGCACGCTGAACCGGCTGCCCGATAAGCATACCTTCTTTGAGCTGCTCCTGGAAGCCTTCGTCGCAAGCAGGAATAAACTCACGTGCAATGACGCCACCAACAATCGCATCAACGAACTCATAGTTATTCGGATTGTCGGATTCGAGTGGCTCAATATATCCTGCCACACGAGCAAACTGACCTGCTCCACCGGTTTGCTTTTTATGTGTATAGTTGAACTCCGCTCGCTTAGTGATCGTCTCACGGAAGGCAACTTTCGGTCGTCCGACAACAACTTCGCAGTTATACTCTCGCTTGATACGCTCGATATAGATTTCCAAGTGCAGCTCGCCCATACCGCGGATAATGGTTTCACCGGTTTCTTCATCGCGGTACACACGGAATGTCGGATCTTCCTTAGTAAAACGATTGAGTGCTTTCGAAAAATTCGCCAGGCTTGTCTTGTCCTTCGGTGCCACCGCAAGCTCGATAACCGGCTCAGGCACGAACATAGAGGTCATCGTGAGATTAACCGATCCATCAGTAAATGTATCGCCGGTAGCGCAGTCCACGCCAAACATGGCAACGATATCACCGGCGAGGGCTTCTTCGATATCATGCATTTCGCTGGCATGCATGCGCACCAAACGCGGCACCTTGATTTTCTTACCCGTCGCATTATTGACAATCACATCACCCTTGCGCACACGCCCTTGATAGATGCGCATATACGTAAGCTGACCATAACGCCCATCTTCGAGTTTGAACGCATACGCAACCACCGGACGGTCTGGATCTGGTGTAATCAGAACTCGCTCTTCATCGCGATCTCGATCGAGCGCATAATTTTCAACTTCGAATGGATTGGGCAAGAACATACACACCCCGTCGAGCAGGGGTTGAATGCCTTTGTTCTGTTTAGCTGTTCCGACGAACACTGGTGTAACTTTCAGTGCAATGGTTGCCTGTCGGACTGCAGCAATGATCTCATCTGGTGAAATTTCCTCTTCCATCAGGTACTTTTCCGCGATGGCATCATCGTAATCGGCAGCTTTCTCGATAAGCTTAGTACGATACTCGTGCGCTAAATCAAGCATATCCGCTGGAATCTCTTCTTCACGCACAAACTCGCCATTATCGCCGTCAAAGTAGAGTGCTTTCATGTAGATGAGGTCTACGACACCCCGGAATTGGTCTTCGGACCCGATCGGGATGTTGATCATGACCGGATCATGATGGAGCTTTTCGCGAAGCTGCTGGACAACACGATATGCATTCGCACCAGCACGGTCAAGCTTATTGATGAAAGCAATGCGCGGGACGTTGTAGCGGCGCATTTGACGATCGACCGTGATAGACTGGCTCTGCACACCGGCTACACCGCACAGAACAAGTATTGCGCCATCGAGGACGCGCAGAGATCGTTCAACCTCGATCGTGAAATCCACGTGACCGGGAGTATCAATCAAATTAATGTTATATCCCTTCCACTGGCAATACGTTGCTGCTGACTGTATTGTGATTCCTTTTTCACGTTCAAGGTCCATCGAATCCATCGTCGGACCGGCACCGTCTTTAGAGCGCACTTCGACAATCCGGTGAATGCGCCCGGTATAATAAAGGATGCGTTCACTGAGCGTGGTCTTGCCTGAGTCAATATGGGCAGATATTCCGATATTTCGCAATCGGGCAATGTCAATTCCTACTGTCGCAGGTGTAGGGGCTGTCATCGTACTCATAAATACAACATATTGTTCACCAAGATTGCAAAAATACGCAGCAATGTTACCGAAATTGTATCAGTAATACACGGAGGCGACTCTCCTGCTCGTCTTGTATGCTGTTCAATACGTTGTCATTTGCTGTGACAAGCGTGTCAGCAGCAATTTGGCGCTATGACAGCGCACAACCTTATAAGCCGAGCGTATAGTTGTGGACATTTTCATCATTATCCAACGTTTCCGATGAGACACATTTCAGCACCAATACGGGATGAAGGAGCCGGTGCTCGCGTCCGACGCCTGTTTCCCTCGACGGAGCTACGCTGGCCGGCAACAGATCCTTTCTTACTGTTCGATGAATTTTTCGTTGCGGCACACGCGGGGTTCCCGGACCATCCACACCGTGGATTCGAAATCATCACATACATGCTCGAAGGCGGATTCCAGCATCGCGACTCACTCGGCAACGCCGTCAGCGCACCGGCAGGGCACGCAATGCATTTTGTCACTGGAAGTGGTATCATTCACTCGGAAATGCCGATTGGTTCAGCACACGGAATCCAGCTGTGGATTAACCTGCGTCGCACGCAGAAAGCTATTGCTCCATCGCTGCGACTGATCAGCCCTGATGAAATGCCCCAGCACACAATCGAGGGCGGATACGTCCGACGCATTGCCTCGCCGTCTGGTCCCATCGTACTGCATACAGCGGCTACCTACGATGACGTCGTCTTCAATAGTGTTGGATCAGTAAGTTGGGATGTCAGCCGCGAGAGCGTGGCCCTGGTTTACGTCATCGAGGGTGAGATAAAATGCACTGACACAACTATACATGCTGGCCAGATGTGCGTTTTCGATGGCGAGCCCGCCGAGATTCAGTCGAGCTCGTCGGCACGTGCTATCGTACTGACCGGTCAGCGCCAACACGAGAGCATTCGCTTCGTCGGTCCATTCGTTGATTAGTTAGTCAGAGGCGGTACCCACAAGTGCCGCTCGAGGCGAACACGGTCGCCATCGAACGAAACACCTTCTGCTTCGAGTAGCTCGCGCATGAGTGTCGGCGTTGCAAAGTGCATGCGTCCGGTCAGTTCCCCATTACGGTTGACGACACGATGAGCGGGAATGTCGGAACACCCAGCGACTGCATTCAGTGCCCACCCGACCGTCCGTGCTGCCGAGCGAATGCCAAGCGCTCCTGCAATGTGTCCGTACGTAGTCACTTTCCCGCGTGGTATCTGCCGAACAAGTGCCCAGACTTCTTCGAAAAAATCACACTTCTGAGCTCTCACCATTAGCGGAGTGCGAGGGTCATTTTAATAAGCTCTTCCGGGATGTCGAGATGATTTGACCGGCTATCGTCGGCTGCCGCATCGAGCGGTAGTGGTTCCTGCCAGTGTCCTGTATAGAATGCAGTGTAGAAACCACTGTCTTTTCGCATAAATGCATCAGTCACCATCCGATAGCCTAACCAACTGGCACGGAGGATGTCGGTGACGGCAGCCTGCCCCCCACGCTGAAAGTATCCCATGTCCACTGTGCGTATTTCCCGCTTGATGTTCCGACGGCGAAAGATGTCTTCCAAAATTGTACGTATCTCATCAAGCGATTTGCTGTAGCCTTCAGCGACCACAATACGTGTATCGCGATCGCGCTCTTCGATCATCGTTGCCAGTTGCTCAAAGTCAACATTCTCCCGTGGACGGATGATATACTCGGCACCGGTGGCGATACCGGCATAAAACGCCAAGTATGCCGAATCGCGCCCCATCGAGCCAATCAAATACACACGTCGATGAGAGCTCGCAGTATTGCGAATCCACTCGAGCATCTCCAGACTGCGGTCGAGCGCACTGTAAAAGCCAATCGATGTGCCGAAGTTGTTTGCTACATCGTTGTCAATCGAACCCGGGCATGCCATGATGCGCGTGCGCAATCCTTCTGCTTTGATAATGTGGTCGAGTGTAGCGCACGCTTTCAAACTCCCGTTGCCCCCACAGACAAACAGGTAGTCGAAGTGATTGTCGTCAAGATTGATCGCTACTTGGCGCTGCAGTTCAGGATTAGCGGCAAGTTCCGGTACGCGGACTGTACCTAAAATTGTGCCGCCTTGGAAAGCAATTCCTGCAACATCGAGTTTGCCAAGCCGACGGTATTCATTTGTGATAAGTCCACGCCAACCGTCGATAACACCCCACACCGACGTTTCCGGACGAATGTTCAATGCCGAACGAACAACGCTCCGGATAAACGCATTCATCCCGGAACTGTCGCCGCCACCAGTAAGAATGGCAAACTTCATCGCTCTCGGCACATCAGCGAATAATCTGCAAAGGCTGGCTCAACGAACGCTCGCCATTACGCACCACCAGACGGTATGCTCCACTCGGCAGTTCGGTAATTGACATGGCTGTACGATCAGACGGCATGACCTGTGCGTGTACCAACCGACCAAGTGCATCGAGAATTTCCACACGCGCACCAGCAACGGCAGACACATAGACTACATCGCTTGCCGGATTTGGTGCGATCGTCACGTCGCGAAGTGGTTGATCAACTGATGAGGTGGTCGCCTCAAACGTAACATCAAACGAGATGTAATCGCTCATCTCAGCAACATTGTAAATGACCACACCAATGACCGACTGCCCCGAGACACCTTGCGGATCAAACTGAAGCTTGAATGTGTGATCGCGCTCACCTGGCTGTAGCGTCACTTGCCCCTGCTCGTCGCTCTGTATCACAAACGATGGATAGCACGCCATCCCGCTGCAGAAGTTGACACGATGCTCGACGCTTTTCCGACTCGTATCGATCCGGACACCGAACGTGACAGAATTCGGCGAAACATTCTCCACACTAACATAGGCATCTATTGGCCTATCTGGCATGACCGCAAATGTGAGTGGCTGGCCATCAACAAGCCGAAGTGACGGATTTTGAACTTGTGGATATGCCCACCGCTGCGCGCATGGACAACATCCTGATTTCGGCTTGATAACAATCGTGTGTGATGCGCTTGCGCGCACTTGAGCGTTTGCGACGACCGCAACAATCGCGGTAGCGACCCCGGCTACAAATACCGATACCAAAACATGTTTCATAAGTTTGCCTCCAATATTCGAACCGCACAAAACTACAACGTGTAAACATCAAAAAAATGGTTCTGCCTGTTTTCATCGTTTTGTTATGGTCGGCAACAACTGCCGTTAGCGGACGAGCTCAGGACTCGACTGCCGGAGAACGTCTGCCTGTTGTTACGCTCAAAAAGCTCGACGGGACTCCCATTACCACACAAGAGTTTGTCGCAGGGAGCAGTGGTCCGATCGTGCTTGACTTTTGGGCAACATGGTGCAAGCCGTGTATTCAAGAGCTGTCAGCACTCTCGGAAGTGTACGAGGAGTGGAAAAAACTCACAGGTGTCCGCATCATTGCCATTTCAATCGATGATGCGCGCAACAGTAAGAAGGTTGCTCCATTTGTACGCGGACGCCGCTGGCAATTCGACGTATATCTTGACGAAAACGCTGATCTCAAGCGCGCATTGAATGTCAATGAAATTCCACACACGTTTGTGCTCGATCGGCACGGACGAATCGTATATCAGCACAAATCCTACGCCCCTGGCGATGAGGAACTGCTGTTGGACGCCATCAGGAAAGCAGCCGCCGAATGAGCACTGCACATATGCTTGCATCACCTGTAGTATTGGCATTGCTTGTTGTTGCCGCCTCTGCACAACTACCGCAAGGGTGGCGTGCTGACTTGCAAGTGGACGCACAGTCATACACTCCTGATTCAGCAATCAACGCGCCCGCAGTCCGTGAAAAGGTGCTCGCGCAAGGATTTTTCAACCTGCTCTACTCGAGCGAGCGATTGCGCTTTGGTATCCGCTACGAGGCGTATTTCAATCCCCTACTCGGCATTGATCCACGTTACGAAGGTAACGGGATTCCGTACCGTTTCATCCAGTATAGGGGGGATCAATTCGACATCATCATTGGTAACTCCTATGAGCAATTCGGCAGTGGGATGATTCTCCGCACATACGAGGAACGCTCGCTTGGCTTCGATAATTCTATTGACGGCGTTCGACTCAAGGCACGTCCGCTCGAGGGTATTCAGCTTACAGCACTGTTCGGTAAGCAGCGGGCATTCTTTGGGCTGGGACCAGGAATTGTTCGTGCTGCCGATCTTGATGTCGAACTTCACCAGCTCACAATCGGCAACAATAAAGTTTTCGACCTACCATTCGCACTCGATCTTGGCGCCAGTGTTGTCAGCAAATACCAACCAGCGGCGGATCCGATTCTCCGGTTGCCTGAGAACGTATTCGCCTATGCGACGCGTATGTCGCTAACAACCGAGCAATGGAATCTCTACGCCGAATGGGCGTACAAAGTCAACGATCCACAGCAAACTAACCACAACAGCTTCAATTCAGGCAACGGGCTCTATATTTCCACTTCCTATAGCGGTGATGGGATCGGACTGCTGCTGGCCGCCAAGCGTATCGACAACATGGATTTTCGCTCCGATCGCGGCGCTATCGGCAATGTCCTCAACATCAACTTTCTCCCACCACTGACAAAAGTGCACACGTATCGCCTCTTTACGCTCTACCCCTATGCCACCCAGCCATACGGAGAGTATGGCATCCAAGGTGAGCTGACACTGACACTGCAGCGAGGAACGTTGCTCGGCGGGCCCTATGGTACAACGGTGACAATCAACTATGCACGCATCCACAGCATTGATTCAACCAAAATCGATGAGTTTACATATCGCTCGACGTGGAAACCGGGGAAAGTGCTCTTTTTTCAGGACTTCAACGTCGAAATTCAGCGCACATGGTCACGCTTGCTGAAAACGACGCTCACGATGGTCGCGCTGGCATACAACAAAGACGTCATCGAGGTGAAGACCGGTTATGGGACAATCTATCCACTGGCGTTTGTTCTCGAGACACAGTACAAACTCGGCAGCCGCAGTGCGCTGCGGATGGAGCTATCTCACATGAGTGTGCGTGGTGACATGGGAAGCTGGACATTTGCATTATTCGAGTACACACCAATCAGCAATCTGTACTTGACTGTCTTCGATGAATGGAACTACGGCAATGACGACCCGAAAAAGCGCTTCCACTATCCTGCTGTGTCGGTGACGTACGTAATAGGCGGCACTCGCATCGCTGTTGGATACGCAAAGCAGCGTGCAGGTATCCTCTGTGTTGGTGGTGTGTGTCGCTTAGTACCAGCATCGAACGGATTTTCGCTCAACCTTACCAGTACCCTCTGAATAGGTGCTCGTAGCCTCACAACGGTGCAGGCGACAACAGACTTCACGGGACACCACCACACGTAACAAGACATTGAGCAGATGGTGTAATTTTATGCCGCTATCGCTAAATAGAGCAATTGAGGCATGCGTACGGTCAGCGTTGAAGAATTCCTCACTGTACGAGCAGATAGTTCGCTGTGCGTCTTCGACGTTCGCAGCCCACGCGAATATGCTCGAGGTGCGATTCCCTCTGCACAC
This sequence comes from Chlorobiota bacterium, assembly GCA_026416585.1. Lineage (GTDB taxonomy): Bacteria > Bacteroidota > Ignavibacteria > Kapaibacteriales > NICIL-2 > NICIL-2. Next base: position 35,978 of record JAOAEV010000120.1, read on the forward strand.
CCTCTGCCACTGTTTGACGACACTGAACGCCACCACATAGGGCTAGCCTACACAGAACACGGCAGCTCTGCTGCGATCAAGATGGGGCTTAACCTGGTTGGACCTAAATTGCGGTGGTTTATCGAAGAGGTCGAGCGATATCTTCTCCCCGGACAATCTGTCGGCGTGTACTGCTGGCGTGGTGGGATGCGGAGCAATGCCATAGCATGGTTACTGGCATTCTACGGCTTCGATGTACTGGTGTTGCGCGGCGGCTATAAGGCGTTCCGCCGATGGGCACTGGCAACGTTTGCCCGACCGCATCGGTTCATTATCATCAGCGGCTATACCGGTTCAGGTAAGACCGAATTGCTACAGCAACTGGC
>JAOAEV010000121.1 GCA_026416585.1 Chlorobiota bacterium
GGGCATACGCACTGACTGCCTGCCGCGGCGCACACAGCCAAAGCATGCCATTCCACGGCTGCAGCCGCCCCGCACCCGCTGCACGGAGAAACAGCTCCAGACCAATGCCGTTGGTGTCACCACAGGTTATTAAAATCCGCAATCGTCAGTGGCGTACCAGCATTGAAATATCCCTGCCGACGCGCTAAGTAGTGGTGCACACCATGACCGAGTTCGTGCGCGAGCGTTGCCACATCACGCGGAGTGCCGGCGTAGTTGAGCATGATGTACGGATGTACATCTGGCACTGTCGGTGCTGAATATGCCCCTGATTGCTTGCCCGGCTTGACTGCGGCATCGATCCAGCGATTGTCGAAAAATGTCGTTGCGACATTGCTCTATCGCGAATCGAAAGCACCAAGTACCATCAAACATGCTCGATTCCATTCGATAAGTGGCTCGTTCGTCGCAATCGGTGCATTCCGATCCCACTCGTAGAAGTTCTGGAGTCCTAAAACGCGACACTTGAGCGTGTAGTAGCGAGCGGCTAATGGATAAACTACACTGACAGCAGTAATGAGTGCCTCAACAGCGTGGTCGCTGATTTTGTTGGCTTTGTGCGGTGGCTAATCCACGTGGAATAGTGACGGCGCTGGTCGCTCGTCGGTCAGCACCAGTTGACGATATAGCTGAGTAGCGGTACTTGCTGCTCCAATCCCGCCGAGAGTGCATCAGCAGCAATGTTACGGCGACGACGGCCTGCATCCTGAAGCTGTCGAAGAATGCGCTGCAAGGGTACATATTCGTTTTCAATATTGTATCGCTGCCGTGCATGGACCTGGTCGAACAGCTTGGTCCATGCATTGATACCGACAACGTCAAGTTCGGCTTCGAGACGCTCCTCAGCTTCGCTCAGCGTATGCTCGGCAAACGAACGATTGAACTCCAACCAATGGCGGTAATGTCCCAATAGCGGTGAGTCGAGCAACCGTTGAAATGCCTGCAGAGGCATCGTCCGAATTTCGATCGGAACAAACACGAGCTCCTGTCGAACATGGACCAGGCGTTCTTCGACACGATGCAACCACGCAATGAGCTGTTCGTCGTCAGAACGCGTTGTCCACTCCAAGTACACGCGGGAAGATAGGCGCCCAGCAGTTGTGTAGATGTGTTCAAGTTGCTGAAGCATCGAGAGGAATTCATCATCGCTCAGTGTAGCAAGTCGCCCACGCCACGACTGTGCGAATGTGTCAGCATCGTTTGTGATGCGCTCAAAATCAGCTGAGAATTGTCCCTCACCAATCGTTGGGTACAGGTCTGACAAGTCCCAGGTTATCAGTTCAGCACCGGTAGCGGTTGACTCAGCTGTTTGTGTCTCGGTCTGCATAGTGTGCTACTCGCAAGTGGTTCGGAGCAGCATTGACGAATAAGCGTATGCCCGCGTGTTAGCACGCGACTACAAGGTCCATACGAAACTGCATCCGTTTACCATCAGGCATTACATCCCCTGGCACCCGATATCAACGCCCATTGACATCAAACAGTACAACCTCGGCCATTGGGTCGGATAGCCATCAAGAACGTTTGCTCCGACAGCAGCCCCCCGATATGCCAGGTACGATCATTATCGCCCGACAGCACCATCTCGAGCTATAAATGCCGAGGCACTATTTCACCCCATTGGTGAATGCGATCGGTGACGTAGTACCTACCTCTGCAGGATTGGCACCGCTGGTGTACGTTGGAATAATGATTCCACAAAGGAAGTTTTTTCGGCTCATCGCTCCTTACTCGATCACCGTCACCAGCCACCGTAGCACATGACGCCCTCCCACGAGGTGGACCTGATAGACGCCTGCCGGCATCCTCATCAACACTCGTAACTGACCAGGATCCATCGCCAGCAGATCGACGTCCATACGCCGTCCATCAAGCGAGTACACCTCCACTGCTGCCGATTCCATCTTCTCCGGTACCATAACACGTAATTCCTCGCCACGACGCACCGGCTGCGGATATACCATTGCCGGCACGTTCTCTATCCTTTCATCTACTGTCACCGTCGTGTCGGTGGAATTATCTCCTCCGTTGATGCTTGTTGTGTCAGAAGGTCTGAAGCGAAACTTCATCAAAACCAACTTCTTTTCGCGTGTTCCTAACGCATAAAAACTGCTATCAGAAAAATGTTCAGCAATGTCAGTAATAGTGTGACCATGAGGTCCCTGTTGACGATAATAACCGGTGATATCCCCGTAATCGTTGAGGCGAACGACCATAGAAATCATCTTAGATTCTGTAGGTGATTCAGTGTACACAGTTATATACCACCCACCCCACCGGGATTTCCGAACCCTGTACATCCCATATTCTGGAGAGTATAAGCCAAATGCAAATGGGTTTATAGGCCGACGCTGCCATTCAACTACACCATTTTCCCAAACCTTTGATATGACTAACTGCTGCCCGCTGATCGCAAAATCAACAATGTATCCATCCTCGACATAGTAGTCAATATTCAAATCTGCTGGTGGGAGACGAACTGCGCGCACTTCTTCAAGATTTTCCCCACCGAAAAAGACAATTACCCGCTCTCCATCAACACTATATGAGCGTCCTGCAATACCACGGACGGTATTCTGAATCGCATAGGGCGGGCGCGCGATGAAGATACTACTGGTGTGGTTCATAGAATCTTGGATCGTTGCGGAAAAGGGTAACAGATACTGACGCGACAGTATTTTCCTTTGCAGGTCTTCCGAATAAAGTATCAGTGTCCACGATGCTGATGAGACGTGGGGCAATATATAGCATACATGTCCGCTGAATGTCAGGGCATCGTGACTGAGAACATAGTCTTTTGCATAGTTACTATTTTCATAACCGTACTCTCGATAATACGTCCGTGCTTGGGTTTGGCGACGTAGCACAGTATCAGTGCAAAAAGATGCATTGTCAAGCGTAAGGGTTGTATCAAGCTGAAAATGGAGGGGATAAGGTGCGGTTTGACGATCAAAGGCCCGCAACGCATTTTTGTCGTAACCACACCCCCACAGACCAATCTGACCATTATTCAATCTGCGTGCCTGCGCTGTATACCATCTGTTTGGTGCCCAAATAGTATCAAATTTATAGTAATAGCCATGAAGCTGAGCATAACCGATTGTGTCATACAACTCGATTGCCGCTCCCAAATCGAAAGGATAGATTACAGCTAATCGCTCGCTGCTTATCCACTGTAAAGTAGTTGGCCAGTGCCAGCCGTATGAGGTGCCAGGAGGAAGAATACCGGGCAGCAGTACGTACGGGTCCATATTAGGCACACTTCGGACAGGGTATCTCATCCACTCCAGCTGTAGATTACCAACAACCGTATCCTGGCCTCGTGTATCCTGCACCCAGAGAGAAACAGCAACCATTAACACCACCAGAAATATCATGTGAACACCTCTGCAGTTAGTTACACTCGTACACTGCGCATCCAGATCGCCAGATCACCATATAGGGTGGCGGACAATCTGGCATTGCTTCCTGTGGATCAAAGTTCGATACTCCACCACACTGGATAGTATCGCCTGACACCGTCCACCAAGAGCATACTCGTGGAGCGTTGGTTGCCTCATCCCAACAATACACTCGATGAAGAAAACAGCACTTCGATACCGTACACTCAGCAATAAAGCAATACCAGCAGCCTGTTTGCATTAGTGGATTGAAAGATCGAACTTCGATATATTCGACACAGCTGGATATAAATGATGTAATGTAATGGTGATCGCGCCTCCTCTTCTCACAGCTCGGAGGTGGTGCAGTACAAAGAAGCGAATCCCGCCCACCAGATCTAATGAACCTCAACTCCGTCAATTTATTCGTTAGCTCAATGTGCAGACTACGAATCAAATACCGATATTGGTTTGGGTCTGCGAGTCGTAGGCTATCGGCATATTGTTGATAGACCGGACAGTTTAGGAATACCCAATATCCAATGCGATTTTCCTCTCTTTGCTCCCCAGTGCAAGTATCATCATACACCCTCCTGCTGAAGTGTACCTCAATGTCACAGCTATCGTAATTAGGAGGAAGTGGCAATTTAATAGTATCAGTCCAACGAAACTCCCACGCCCTCGCAGTATCACACGGTGTAATTGAGGGGTCGTACAAATAGACATCACCTGGCGGTTGGGCAACCACTGACATCACTACTGTTAGGAAGAGAAGAGAATTTCACCCTGTCCTATACGTTTCATGTTTGCTCGATCCAAGATATCAGACAAATCTGTTTCTAATATACACAACAAATTCTCTCTATCCAAGAAAGTTTTTCCCTCATTGCTCCTTACTCGATCACCGTCACCAGCCGCCGTAGCACACGATGCCCCCCACGAGGTGAACTTAACAAACGCCCGGCTCTACATCTTGCCGAACAAACTCGGAACATGAATACCGGGAGTCAATACCTGCTCAAGCGAGCATGTTTAGGAGTAGCTGTAAAACCCTCGTCCCGTTTTTCGTCCCAGGTATCCTGCGGCGACCATCCGTCGCAGCAGAGGACATGGGCGATACTTGTCGTCACCGAGTCCTTCGTGCAGCACTTCCATAATCGCCAAGCACACATCAAGTCCAATAAAATCTGCCAGCTGCAGTGGTCCCATCGGATGGTTCATCCCAAGCTTCATGACCGTGTCAATGTCCTCTGCCGATGCAACCCCCTCCATCAGGCAG
>JAOAEV010000034.1 GCA_026416585.1 Chlorobiota bacterium
CCCAAACACAGCTGTTGTAGGAATTAGCCGCACACATGGTGACGGAAGCCGCACAAGATTGAGCACTCGTAATAGACCACGCAGTAGTGGACTGCTTGTCGGTATAGCTTCAAGATTGTAGTCGAGCGCTAACCAAAGCTCGTGTTGCCCCTGATACGTATATACTCCGTACTTGTCGACTATCCCGCCGACTGAGTGACCGATCGCTACCGCGAAAAAACGACTGAGCCAACTCGTCTGGCTTGGAGACATGGCTGATATTGGCACAGACAGCCAATGGTATTGGCTTTCGTAGTCATCGAGAATCGAACGGTATAGCCCTTGTTCAACCTTGCCGGAAGAATGAATTGAATACTTGTAGCGGAGGGCAGCCAAAACAGGTACATCTCCTCCCCACAACTGTTGAGCGACAGGTAATGCAAGCCCTGTGCAGTTTGCAAGAATATCCCCCCAACTCCATCCCAGGTAGGGATACTCTGATCCTGTCGCCGCAATCGACGTTGCATCACGATATTCAACCAGCGTCTGATTGATAAGCGCAACTGCTGCTCCAATGAATGTTGCTGTTGTTGTATCAAAACCACTCCACGAAAGTCCCTGCTGTACAAACACCGTCGTTGCATACCCAGCCATTGCGTGCCCGAATTTATCGGCACCAGCAGCATACCTCGCATCACCGCCGCCATTGATATAGAACGGTGCGGATACTTTCCAATAGTGCCGTGCTTGCGCAACATGCGAAAGGACAATAGCTGAAGCCGTACCAACACAAAAAGGAATTGTTCGCTCCCAATTGATCGCGAGTGTATCACGTGCACCAAGCCACACTGTACATATAACAAGCAGTGTCGGTTTCACGGCACAATGACAAATTTTTGGACACCTGATTCGTGGCCATCAGCAAAACGCACTCGGTAGAGATAGACACCCGGTTGCAGAAGCTGCCCATCCCACGTGCGCGGCGTCCATCGGACAGCACCGCGATGGTCATCACAGACAATCCGTGCAAGTTCTACTCCCCCAAGCGTCATCACAATGAGTGTCGCACCAAACGGGATGTGGGAGAAACGCAGGTCGTTGTCTCGTCGCTGAGACCACGGCTGCGGGAATGGTTGCGTGGAGTCGCTCGACATCGCCGAATAAATCCATGCGACTGTATTACCACTCCCCTCTGTCATTGACACACCATCCTTTGATAAAAACGACAAAGGAAACGACATCGAGTAGACAAAGCCACGTGCCTCGTACCGATAGCGTTCGTCGAGGTGAAAGAGGAGTTCGTTGAGATCATCAGTCAGTTCGCATTGGACAACCGAACCATAGGGACGCACAGTAATACGATCGAGCGAAAGAGTTGCACTATCCGGTTGACGATTGAATCGAACACGAACCGCATGCGGTGTTGCATACACCAAACGTTCAACGTAGAATTCGGGAGTGTCTGGCGCCTTTGCCACCACAATGAGCGGGATAGTAGATTCACCAGACCTATTTCCGAAAGCATCTGATGTGCCAGGCATCAACCGCATGACGTAGCGTCCACTGGACAAAGGTACAGGCATCCATGCAAGTAACGTGTTCACTCCAGCAACTGCTACATATGATGCATACCACTGGATGCTATCACCATCGAGGCGAAGCGAAGCCGGCAGTATACCTGTTGAAGGGAGCCGCCCAGAAAAGGTCAGATGCACTCGCTGCGATCCTGCCTCGACAGTATCAGCACTGACAAGCCGCAGAGGCTCAGTACGCATAACGACAACGGGCGTGCTCCAGCGAGAAGAATCACCACCATCGCGAGATTGAACCTCCACTGTACACTGGCGACACGGTGGCACCGCAGCGGCCGGAATAGAAATACGTGTGCCTGCTGTTTGCGCAACTTCGATACCGGCAATCCGAACGTGATACTGTTGATTGCGACGCCCCCCCATCCATCGGCACACAAGACTGTCGTGTTGCCAATCGAAGAATGCATCGAGGATAACTGGTGCAGGCAGCTGCGCAGGTTGATATTCAAAAAACTCTGTTCGCGCAGTTGAAAGGCCACGCGTCATGATAAGCTCATTACGTCCATTACCGTCGAGATCGGCAACGAGCGCACCGTTCGACCATACAGAATCACACACAAAGAACGGACGAAAGCTATTATCCGTCCATCTCAACACATACCCGAAGGGAAAGAGAGAAAGGATTGCTTCCGGGTGTCCATCGCCGTCGAGATCACCGCTACTAACGCCGTTGTAATATGGGCGACCATAGCGCACGCCCCAGAAATAGTCCTCCCAGATGATGTCGTAATTGTTCGGTGCATGCGCACGGAGGAGCACAAAGTGCCATAGCGGCGGTTCGTATTCGCCAATCGTGTTATAAGCCGGCAGCGCCGGTGCACCAGCAAGAATTTCTGGGTGTCCATCCCCATCGAAGTCAGCAGCGACAACAAATTCTGTCCCAGCACCAGCCAGAAAAGGTGTTACAGATGTTTGGTATTCACGTTTGAAGCGTCCAGCACTCCACTCGGCGATCTCAAGATCACCATCACTATCAGAATATGCGACCTCGACGCTACCGTCACCGTCAAAATCACCGACAGCACACAATGGAGCTGAAATCGTGTTGATTGTTCGTCCTGGTTGTGGTAATGATTGAAGTTCAATGCTATCGGCTACAACGTACCGTTGTCCATCCCAGCCGAGTGCAATCAGCGCATCGCTACGGGGTACAAGCCGTCCGTTGCTATCGAGCATAGTTCTCCGGGTGCGGAATGCAAGTATTTCGTCGCGCCCGTCGGCATCGAGATCGGCAAGTCCGGCTGCCCAGAGAGTATGCGCAATGGTGTCGCCCCAGAGGGCAGTACGAAAGGGAACTGGATCGAAAGCATATAGGCGCGTATCACCTGCGTCATATGTCAACACCTCGCGTTTGCCATCGCCATTGGTGTCGCCGATTCCACGGAGGTACAATGTCCGGTCTGAGGACATAAGAATACGGAATGTATCATCGGTGCGGCGCAGTAGAATGGCATTCTGTGGGGGTGCTGCACGCGTTGCAATAAACGCTCTATCCCCTACGATGCTGCCCCCACTCAGAAGCAGTGGCTCGAGGGTGTACGGTTTGGCCAACCAATCAACACCGGCGGCAGCATCTTCGACCAGCAGAACAGAGTCGAGAGTCGTCATCATTGTGTCGGTCTCACTCCATGCAGTGATGCCAAGCTGGTACATTCCGCTCGGGAGCCGTGGGAGTATCATCGCATGTACACGCCGCCGTTGACCGCCACCACTGACTTCTATCAACGGCTCTGCCGACGCGCTGGGGTTGTGTACAACAACGTTCAGTTCGCTCGCTGTATTTGTTCGGGCTACGACGACTATCCTGCGTTGATTACCCAGCCAAGCTTGAAATGCTCTTGCTTGTTCAAATGCAAGATCTTTGGTCCGGATGGTAATAGTCACTGCATCAACGATTGTTTTCTTTGTCCGTAACAATGCCTCGATACGGATTGTTATGGCGGTGTCATGGGTAGCAGTAGGTAAACGTACCCAGTAACTCGATGCCGACACCGAACGTTCTGCACTATCGAGCACAAACACAGAATCACCACGTTGAGCAGTCAATCGCCACTTTTGCAACAGCGGATGCATCACATCGAACACAATACCAATTGAGTCTTGATTCTCCCGATACTGCATGTGGTTCTCTGGGAATTGAATGCGAACAGTTCCCGTGTGCATCGCACGTTCGATAGCATCTCCCGCTGAGAGTATTCCATGACCATAGCGTGGTCGCCACGGTGCAGTAGATGGTAATGCACTCTGAGCCAGTATTGTGCGAATCTCGTCAACTGTTAAGTTTCGATCGAGCGATCGGAGTAATGCAACAGTAGCACTGACAAGTGGTGCGGAAAAAGATGTCCCACTGACACGGACAATTCCCCCACCACTTGCTGTGGTGGCGATATTCTCTCCAGGCGCCAGTAACAAAAGACGTGGACCATAACTACTGAACGCTGCTGGGACGTTTGTTTCTGTCGAAGCTCCAACGGAGAAAACGCCGTGTTCATCGCTGGGATAGTGCGGGAGGTCCGTACCACTGTTACCAGCGGATGCAACTATCGCTACACCGGCAGCACGCGCAAATGAGAGTGCGGCAGCAATGAGCGTCGAACGAACGATATCTCCAAAACTGCAATTGACCACACGTGCACCGTTGAGCACAGCATACACAATTGCAGTTGCAATGTTGTCTTCCTCGCCCCAACCAAGAGCATCGAATGCAGCAAGTGTCATAATGTGTGAACCAGGAGCGAGACCACGCAATTGCATGTTTTGAGACGGTCGTGCTGCTATCACCCCGCTGACCGCTGTGCCATGTCCGTTGTAGTCGTATGGCAGTGGACCAGCTGCTGCACCTATTGTTGCGACAGCTGCATCAATGAAGCTGTACCCGATGATATCGTCGGCATAGCCGTTTCCATCATTATCCTTTCCATCGAAATCACCACGTACACCATCACGGATCTCCGTGTTTGGCCAGGGATCAAATCGGCCATTCCTGTTGAGGTCCTCCGGTCCGTTGATCCACACTGACGCAGTGAGGAGGGGGTGCTCCCAGTCAATTCCAGTATCTATCACACCAATGACGATTCCGCTTCCATCAGTTTGGCGCCATGCACGCTCAGCACCGATTGCGTCGAGATGCCACTGCAGCGTGCTCTGCGGATAAGCGGCAGCAGTCTTGCTCGACTCAATACGGTAACGCAGTACCCGACGAATTTCAACAATCGTGGTATCAAAACGGAGCAATTGGATGAGACTGTCGGGATTGGTTGTGCGAACACTTGCAATACTACAGAGCGAGTCAACTGTTTGTACGACAGCTTGCTGAATCGGTGAGACTGCCAACGTTTTTTGCAGAAGCCTACTATAGTCCAATAATGCACGTGCCTGTGTGTGTGTAGCAGTGTACCTTTTACACTGCTCAGGTGTCCGAAAGCGGACCAGCAACTTCTCCTGCGCCCCTGCTCCGACGACAAAGGACGCAAAGCTTATAAACGTGCACAACAGTCGAAAGTGTAGCATCATCACTCTAAACTACAGTACATCGCCGTCACATTCTCGAATGAACACCCGATGAATTGTTCATGCAAGTGAAACTATCTCGAATTGTCATTCGTTTTAGCACCCCGTTCGTTCTTCACTGAAGCATTAGCACGCCATGAATCACTGGCTATCTTCATTGCTACTAACCGTAACGCTTATTTCTGCAATCGCATACTCACAGCAACAACTAACAATCACACTCGAACAAGCAGAGCAACGCGCAATTGAATCAAGCAAGCTACTACGCATCGGGACGGCACGGATTGAGCAAGCAAAGTTGCGCACCAGCGAAATCACCACCACCAAGCTACCGTCGTTAACATTTCAAGCGGGTTATACACACCTGTCTCCAGTACCACCATTTCAATTTACACCTCCATTTCCTGGTGCCGAGCCGGTGACCATTGCACCAGTGATTCTCGATCAGACTCAACTACGCCTTCAACTGCAGCAGGTTCTCTTCGCTGGAAACCGTATCAGCGCTAGCCAAGAAGCTGCAACATTTCAAGAATTCGCGGCAGTAGACGACTACCGCGCTGACGAACTGAAGATTCGATCGACCGTACGATTGCTCTACTGGAATCTTTACAAGCTGCGAGAAACGTTACGTGCTTTCCAGCAAACGCTTCGCCAATTAGAGGCTCGCGTCCGAGATGCTGAAAACTTGTTCAAAGCAGGAACCATTACCTCGAACGACGTGCTCAAACTCCGAGTGCAGTTATCGAACTCCCGGGCGCAAGCACTCGACCTCGAATCTCAGGAAAGCTCATTGATGGTACAACTCAACAATCTTCTCAATGCGCCCATCAACACTCGGTTCGAGCTTGCTACTGTACCGTCAATTGACGACACTATCGAGACCAACATAGAAGCCCTGATAGCTGAAGGTGTGCAGAACCGACCTGACCTATCAGCAAGCAAAGCCCGCATACGCGCAGCAGAGGCATCAGTTACGGTGGCCACGGCAGCATGGATGCCCACCGTATCACTCAGTGCAGGTTATCTATATGCCAATCCGAATCAGCGTATTCTACCTAATCGTGCGCGATTCGATGGAACGTGGGATGTCGGTATCAATTTATCGTGGAACATGTGGAATTGGTTACAACCACAATATCAAGTTGGGCAAGCCCGCGCTCAGTACGAACAAGCTCGCTATACGGCAGAACTACTCCAAGACAATGCCCAGGTCGAAATAGTACAGAACTACGTCGCTCTGCGTCCTGCACGCGAGCGAATTAGTGTCGCAAAAGAAGCGGTGCTTCAGGCAGAAGAAAATTACTCGGCAATATCGAGCCGATTCACAGCCGGATTAGCCACGAGTACTGATGTCCTGGAAGCAGAAGCCTTACTGTTGCAAGCACGAACCAATTTGGCAAACGCAGAAGCTGATTACATGCTTGCCAAATCTCGCCTTCTCAATTCACTTGGTAAGTAATATCAACTTTTTTCTTCTGATGAAACGGTTGAAGTGGATTATTGTCGCGATAGCATCTATTGGTGTTGTGATTGCAGTTCTTGCACATAACAAACGCACCATTGAACAACAACGAAGTGAGAACGTACTCCAAACTATTATTCCGGTGACAGTACAACCTGTACGGTGGGATACGATCAGCTCTGAGCTGGAACTTGTCGGGACCATCGTACCAAACAATGCGGTGCAAGTTGCCTCCGAAGCAAATGGACGCATCACGGCGTGCAACGTCGAGCTTGGGCGTACAGTCCGACAAGGGGATGTTCTCTGCATTCTCGATGACGAATTACGTCGGGCACAACTTCTTACGGCACAAGCCAACTACGCCAAAGCAAAAAGTGATTCTTCTCGCTACTGGTTTCTCAAACAAAAAGAATCTGTCCCCGATGCACAGTGGGAACAAGTGCTACTCCAATATCGCTTAGCAGAAGCTCAACTGATTCAGGCGCGACGAGCGTACGAGGATACACGTATCAAAGCACCTATCAATGGTGTTATCACAGCGAAACGTGTAGATGTCGGAGCAGTGGTCAATCCTGGCACCGTCATTTGCGACGTAGTGGATGCATCGAAACTAAAAGTCATGCTTGATGTCGCAGAGCGAGATATTTTTTCATTGGCTATCGGCGGTCCTGTTGAGATTCGCAACGATTTATTGCCCGGGAAAGTATTTCAAGGTCGTATTACTGCCATCGCACCGAAAGCTTCAGAGACGCACACATTCCCAGTCGAGATTACAATAGCGCCACCCTACGGCGAACTCAAAGCGGGGATGTTTGTGAGCGTTCGCTTTCTCCGCTTGACTCCAGTTATCGGATGGATTATACCACGTGATGCGATCATCGGAAGCTTGCAGAATGCTCGTGTCTTTGTCGTTGATACAACGAAGAAGATTGCTACTGAACGAGCTATTCGCTGTGGGATTGAGCGCAATGGCTACGTCGTTGTGCTCGACGGATTGTCACCAGGCGAACATGTTGTTGTTACCGGCAATAACGTCCTAACCGATGGCTCTCCTGTACTTATCAACACTGCAGGAATACAACGATGACAGTTACAGAACTTTCAATCAAACGTCCTTCTTTAGTTGTCGTATTCTTTACTGTCTTGTTGTTATTGGGAGCGTATAGTTACACAACGCTTCAGTATGAACTCATACCGAAGTTCAATATCCCGGTTATAACAGTTGTTACTGCATACCCTGGTGCAGCTCCGGAAGAGATCGAGGCGACCGTAACGAAACCAATCGAGGACGCAGTCTCGAGCGTTGATAAAATCGCCAGCATCACTGCAACATCTCAGGAAGGGGTTTCCATAGTTTCCATCGAATTTGAGCAGAGTGCAAAAGTTGACGTCGCAGTACAGGATGTTCAGCGAAAAGTGAGCGCCATCAAAGCCAAACTTCCAAGCGGTGTCAAAGACCCGGTTATCAATAAGATTGCTTTCGATGAGATACCCGTTTTACGCTTGGGTGCAACATCAACATTGCCGCCACGTGATTTCTATCAGTTCGTTATTGACAATGTCAAGCCCAAGCTCAGCCGAGTTCCCGGGGTAGCAGATGTTATTCTGCTCGGTGGTGAGCAACGTGAAATTTCCGTTACGTTGGACCCAGCAAAGCTTCGAGCATACAACATTTCATTGACTCAAATTCAGCAAGCGATAGCAGCATCAAACCTCGATTTTCCGACAGGCAAGGTTGCTAATGAACAGACCCAATATGTGGTTCGCCTCAGTGGCAAATTTGTTAGTCTCGACCAGATACGCCGCTTAGTTGTTGCTCGTACGCCAAAAGGTCAAGAAGTTCATGTCGGAGACCTGGCGGAAGTGCGCGAAGCAAGCGCTGAAGCAACAACGCTGTACCGCATCAACGGAAAGCCATCGTTGGGCATTTACGTCCAAAAACAGTCCGAAGCGAACACCGTTGATGTTTCGCGAGCAGTGCGTGCTGAAATTACCAATCTTGAAAAACAGTATTCGTACATTGGTCTTTCCATTACTATTGCACAAGACGCTTCGAACTTTACTCTCGACGCTGTACATGCAGTGCAATTTGATTTGGGGTTGGCAGTACTTATTGTCGCAGCCGTAATGCTGCTCTTCCTCCATAGTATTCGCAACTCGTTCATTGTTATGCTTGCCATCCCCACCTCGCTGATTACAACATTCATCGGGATGCTCGCCTTTGGACTCACACTCAATCTGATGACACTGCTCGGCATGTCACTTGTCATCGGTATCCTAGTGGATGATTCGATCGTTGTTCTTGAAAACATCTACAAACATCTCGAGCATGGCGAAAATCGAGTGACCGCATCTATAAAGGGACGCAATGAAATTGGTTTTGCTGCACTAGCAATTACACTTGTTGATGTAGCGGTATTTCTCCCGCTATCGCTGACCAGCGGCATCGTCGGTAACATTATGCGTGAGTTCGCGTTGGTTGTTGTGACTTCGACGTTGCTCTCACTGCTGGTATCGTTCACACTTACACCGATGCTCGCATCTCGTTTTGCCCGACTCGAGCGGCTTTCACCACAGAACTTGTTCGGTCGTATCGCACTTGCTTTCGAGAAGTGGTTTACCAACATCACGCAACGTTACGCTTCAGCCTTACAGTGGACACTACGCCACCGGTGGGTTCCCCTGGCAGCAACGGGCATATCGTTCATGGTTGTTCCACTACTGTTTGTCAACGGACTGATCGGCTTTGAGTTTTTTACTCAAGCAGATCGTGGCGAATTCGCTGTCACTGTCGAGTTCCCGCCGAGCTACTCGTTGCAACAAACAAATCTTCAGGCACAGCGCATTGAAAACTTCTTGTTTACGATTCCAGAGGTCGAGCGTGTTATCACAGGTGTCGGTGTCTCAAACGAAGGTTTTCTCGGTCAGAACTCCAACAATGTCGTGGAATTCAATGTTACGTTGGTGTCAAAAACAAAGCGCCAACGTTCGACGGATGAAATTGGAAACGTTATCAAGCGCTGGCTCTTTACCATTCCAGGCGTCAAAGCCCGCGTCAATCCTGTAGGAATCTTCGGAACAGCAAATATGACGCCAGTTCAGATTATTGTTAGTAGTAATGAGCGTAGCATGGTAGATTCCGCTGCAGGCATCGTTGCTTCGACGCTTCGCAAGATCAAGGGAGCATCTGACATTCGACTTAGTTCTGAGGCCGGCAAACCTGAAGTACAAATTCTGGTAGATCGTCCGAAACTTGCTCAACTCGGCTTGACGATCGCCGATGTCGGTTCAACGCTCAACATCGCCTTGCAAGGCAATGACGACATCAAATACCGCTATCGTGGCAATGAATACCCTATCCGGATACGGCTCAACGAAACTGCACGAATGAATCCTGACGAGATTGCGCATTTGACGGTGTCCAACCGCTCTGCGCAGCAAATCGAGATCGGACAATTCGCAACAGTTACACTTGGCACAGGGCCAACAAAACTGCAACGCCGTGACCGTAACCCCGCGGTGATTGTATATGCACAGACATACGGCAAATCCAGTGGTAGCATTGCTACAGAATTCGACAAATTGATTGCTGGCAAACTGCCCATCGGTGTGCGGTACGAATATGCAGGCGATGTAAAAAATCAGCGCCAAGGATTTGGTGATCTCGGCATTGCAATGCTCGGCGCCATTGTCTTTGTGTACCTGATCATGGTTGCGCTTTACGATTCGTACTTCTATCCTTTTGTAAACCTGTTTTCAATACCAGGCGCTGTCATTGGTGCATTTCTGGCTCTTGCTTTGACGATGAAGAATCTCTCGATCATCGCAATGCTTGGGCTGATTATGCTGATTGGATTAGTAACAAAGAATGCGATATTGCTCGTTGACCGGACCATTGCGAACATTAAAGAACGCAATCTTCCACTTCATCATGCGCTTGTCGAGGCGGGGCAATCACGTCTTCGACCTATCGTCATGACGACGGTAGCGATGATTGTAGGGATGCTCCCGATCGCACTCAGCCGCAGTTCTGGCAGCGAATGGAAAACAGGACTCGCATGGGCACTCATCGGCGGATTGACCACATCAATGCTTCTTACGCTGTTCCTCGTGCCGGCAGTGTTTTCCTATCTGACTCAGTGGTTTGGCTCACTCCGCGTACGATTTGGCAAAGGCGCAACCAGTCTCGGTGGTGCACCACAGCCGCAACTGCTTATTACAAGCGACGAACAACATTAAGTTGGATGTTTGGTATCGGTTGAACTGCCTCTTGACCGACTCGACGGAGTTCATACCAACCACTGATCTGCAGACTAAGGTTTTGGATGTTTACACGCATTCCAACGTCGGGGGCAATGCTCTGCTGTTGACTCGATAGCGGTGTAAGGGCAGTTACCGAAAGCTGCTGCCCCAGAGCATACCATCGTCCACCGAGGCCAACCTCCACGTGTTGGTCGAGCTGCCGCCATAACATACAGCGAAGAAATTGCTCGCTACCGAATCCCCGAGGATATTCAGCGAAGGAAGACCATGAAAAATCGCTACGCACAAACCACCGGACATACACTTGTGCTTGGAACATTCCGAGCACGGTATGTACGCTGATCGAATCACGATATGCAAGTTGACGGAAGGAAAAACTTGTTGGCGTACTCGCAAAACCCTCGAAATCGTACGAGGTATACTGTGCCAGTATCTCGAATGAAGGATACCACTGAATATCTCGCCCAGCGTACATACATCGTGTTGCTAAACGGACAGACCGATTCCAGTTACTCAGAGCGCTCCGCTGTGCACGAAGGAAGACAAAATGCGTTGCAGCATATTCAACGATTGTTCTGCTGGAAAAAGCATCGGACCACTGGCGTCGATGTACCAGCTGAAGAAGTTGTGAAAGCTCATCGCGATCGTCATAATTGAGCAGACTCGGTGTGTCATACCGCACAATACCTACCAACGCATCAAACTGGAGGCTATCATTTCGACTGATTGAGAATCGGTTGCTTGTTGAAAGCCGCAGTGTGTTCGACACATTGTCCCGCATACGTTCGCTTTGCCGCAATTCTTCAACCAATTGCGGTACCGGAGCATCAAAACGATCCGAGGTCACATTTGTTTCCCTCCGACCGCGCAAGGATAAACTCAGCTCATGGTTTGACCGTTCACCGATGATAGAAAGCGACGCAACAGCATTGGCATCATATTCATCGAGCCGACGGAGTACATATGTCAACGCGCTGCCCTCGAGTGGAGCACTGAAAAATCTCTCGACTGCTGTCAACGCAATGTCTGTATGAAGTGAGATGTTTATCCCCTGAAAGAGCTGCTGTTGTAGCTGTCCCTGAATGGACCACTTCTCTTCGCTACGATGTTCGAGCGCACGCGTGGACATCAAACCAACGGTGGTGTAATAGTCGCGCAACTGTCGTCGGTGAGCAAGAGACAATTGGAACGGTACCAAGCGATCCGTGGGTGACGCAATGTAAAATTGAATGTCGAGATCGGCATTCCGTCGAACCGATAATTGAACGAATTCTCCGGCAACGCTATAGGTAAGTGCAATATCTCCGAGATTGTCGAGGCGAGACGAATAGTTCCCCCCTACTACCAGCCCCGACTCAGCAATGCCCAGTTGTTCTGCTTGCTCCAGACCGGCAAATGCAGCGAACATACCTGCCCGAGATAGTAGCGAGATTCCTGTCGCAGTTCGCAACCGCGTCAAACGAGCAATCCCTAACGATCGAGTATCATTCGATACATCCCACTCGAGTCGTGGAAATACCTCAAAATAGTCACTGAGGCGATAGCGCCAATCAGCACGAAATAATTGATCGTCGCGGAACGATTGAACACCCAGCAATAGCGATGCACCGCGATATCGTTGTTGAACAGACAAAAAACCACCGAGCACTGGGACACGAAATGTCGCATCACCGTGGAAGACTGTTGTAAACGCAAGTCGCGAGAGTCCGTACCCGACGTAAGGAACATCAACATTGGTTGTAGCAGTGTCGGATACAAGAATTTGTGCCGCTGACGGTATTGATATAGCTGTTGTCATCAATAGGAGCGTAGCCAGACAGCTACATCGTACCCCGCAATCGCGGATCAGTCGCATCGCGGAGTGCATCGCCGATAAGATTATATGCACTGACTGTCAAGAAAATCATCATTCCAGGAAAGACACCCATCCACCATGCACTTACATCAGACCGTGCTCGAAAAAGCATTGAACCCCACGTGACAACTGTCGGAGGCACACCAAATCCCAGAAAACTGAGAGCCGATTCGACGAGCACTGCACTTGCGATACCGAATGCAGCAGCTACTAACACTGGAGCAATTGCATTGGGTAAAACATGGACAAGAATAATGCGTGTCGTCGAAAATCCCAACGCTTCTACAGCACTGATGTAGTCGAGTGAGCGAATCCGTAAGACTTCTCCCCGAATCAGGCGTGCCACCGTCGTCCAATTCGTCAATCCAATAACCGCCATAATGAGCAAAAGCCGTCCAGCATACACTACATCCTGGACAAGCGCAACAATTGTGATAATCAGAAAAAATGTCGGCAGCGAGATAACAATCTCGATTATCCGCGAAATGAATAGATCGACCCATCCACCGAAATATCCTGCAAGTGCACCGAGCGTAATCCCAATGGCAAGTGCAATGCCCATTGCGATGAAGCCAATCGACAGTGCTGTCCGCGTACCATGAATGATACCGGCAAGAATGTCTCGCCCGATGTCGTCGGTTCCCAGAAGATGTTTCGCTGACGGTACACGATCACGACTTCGAATAATTGTCTGGTCAATAGTTTCGGCAGTATATGGTACTGGTGGGAAAATAGCCCAATCATACCGCAAGGCTTTCCATTCAGCTCGTCGCTCAGGTTCGTCCCACTGCGCCAATCCGAATCCTACAGCATAACTTTTGAAAATTGGAACGACGACGCGTCCACGATACGAGGCAATGATCGGCTTGTCGTTTGCCAGAAAGTCGGCACACAATGCGATGACACCTAATGCAACAACGAACCATAGCGCTACAAGCCCGTACCTATTTCGAGCAAATTGGCGCCGAACGTACGCAATGTAGCTTTGACTACGACGCTCGCTTCCCATACGCAATACGAGGATCAACAACCGAATAGAGAATATCCGATAGCAGTATACCGATCAGCGTCAAAACAGCACTCAGTGTGAAAATCGCCATTATCATCGGATAATCGCGGGAGACCAGTGCCATATAGGATAACTCCCCCATTCCTGGAATGCTAAAAATCGTTTCGACGATAACACTACCGCCAACCAGTCCCGGAAGAATCCCCGCCAATAGCGTGATAATGGGAATAAGAGAATTCCGCAGCGCATGTACAAAGACCACTCGACGCTGCGAAAGACCTTTGGCTCGTGCTGTTCGAATGAAGTCTTGACGAATCGTTTCGAGCATGGCACTCCGCATCTGCCGCGAAATAAATGCGAGCGAGCCATAGGTATACACAATCATTGGCAATATCAAGTGCCAGGCGACATCGCCGACTTTACGCCAAAATGGTAAAAAATCGAAGCGCGTTGAATAAATCCCATGTGAAGGAAATAAATAAGCAAATTCTGGATTACAGAGAAATGTTAGCGCAAGCGTAGCAATCCAGAACGTTGGCAGTGAGTATAATGCAAACAAAACAAGCGTAACGATACGATCGAACCAGCTGCCCGGCTTCATTGCGGAATACACGCCGAGGGGAACTGCAATCGAATACGCAATGAATACAGCGGCAATGTTCATCATTACTGTAATTGGCAAACGCTCAGCAATTTTTTCCAGCACCGGACGATTATCGATAAACGACACTCCAAAGTTCAGTGTAGCAACATCTCCTAACCACAGTATGTACTGTTCGAGCACAGGGCGATCCAATCGCATTTGCTTCCGCCAGAGCTCGAACGTTTCTTGCGTCATTACATTCCGTGCAGAGAGTGTACCTTCGGCAGCTACACCCGCCTTGACTGCTGCCGGATCACCTGGTGCTAACCGTGTCAGTCCAAACGCGATGAGAGTGATGACCAACAATGTCGGGATGAACAGCAGAATGCGTCGAACGATGTATTGTAGCATCGTGTCCGCTTAGGGTTGAATCGGGACAAAATTACCGTCCGTCTGTTCGTATCGTATCTGGACGTGACGAAATTTCTCATTGGCTTTTCGAGCAATTTCATCAAATTCCTGGTAATGATCGAGTAAATACCTTTTTGCATCTTCGTATGTGTTCGGCACGTGACCATCGAGAATTGCTTGCTCGAGCGCTTCTTTGATTGCGCCAACTGCTGGCGAAGGTGGTAAATTGAATAGTTGCATTATCTCATCACCCCGCACCGGCGCCTGAAAGGCTGCCAGGCGATCTCTCTCACGGACATCTTCAATTCTGCGATAAACGATGTCATAATTGGCAAGATATTGCTCTGCACGTTGTTTATTCTGTGTGGTAATATCAGCTCTGCAGAGAATAAAGAGATCGTTCAACCACTCCCCGGCTTGCACTGCCAATCGTCGCAGCGCAGAATCAGTGACACCTTCATCAACAAGTGCCATCGGTCTCTGATGTAAACGTACCAATGTTTCGACGTAAGGCAAATGTTCCAATGGCAATTTGAGCCGACGGAAGATTCGTTCCTGCCAGCGTGCACCAAGTTCTTCGTGACCATGGAATGTCCATCCAATGCCAGGTATGAATTTTTTCGTCTTAGGTTTGGCAATGTCGTGAACAAGGGTTGCAAAACGCAGCCAAACATTATTGCTGACAGCTGCAACATTATCGAGCACCTTCATGGTATGAAAAAACACATCTTTGTGTGCGTAACGTCGATCCCCCTCTGCCGCGAGTTCGACACCTGCCAGCCGATCCAGTTCAGGAAAAATGAATCGTAACAACCCGGTTTTGTGAAGGATTACAAATCCGGTACTCGGCTTGGGCGCAGCCAGAATCTTGAGCAGTTCGTCAGTGATGCGCTCTTGCGAGACAATGGTAATGCGCTCTGCCATGTGTTTGATAGCCTCAAACGCATCATCGGCAAGTCGAAATTGCAGCTGCGCTGCAAAGCGCGCGGCACGAACCATGCGTAGTGGATCTTCACTGAAGGTCTCCAGCGGCGGGCGTGGTGTCCGGAGAAAACGATGCTCAAGATCGGCTAAACCACTTGTCAAATCGAGAATCGTACCCGCGTGAGGTCCTACCAACGGCACTGCCAGAGCATTGACGGTAAAATCGCGGCGGAAAATGTCGTCTTCGAGCGTACCATCGGTAACAATCGGTTTGCGAGAATGCGGCTCATAGGTTTCCTTTCGAGTGCCAACGAACTCGATTGTATGCTCACCTACTGGCACCATCGCTGTTCGGAAGCGTTCATATACGATTGCCTTAGATCGGAAATGCCGTGCAACCTTCGTAGCGAATTCGATGGCATCCCCGATAACCGTGCAATCAATATCAGTTCGCGAGCGTCCGAGCAACCGATCGCGGACGTAGCCACCGACAATGTAAAGAGCCACACCGTGACGTCGTGCTAATCGCTGAAGTTTAATGATTATCGGATCGTCAAGCGGAAATTGCATACTGGAAAATGAATGTTTGCCTGTGCAAAATTATCAGACTCACAAATGCACAGCGGAGCCTTTGCCAAAAACGGCAAAGGCTCCGCTGGTGATCATTCTTGCGACTGTGTAGGGCTTATTGATCCCACCACACCGGTTGAAATTTCCAATCTGCGCTTGTCGAGCCCTGTGGAATGTTGGCTCCGTTAAATAAGCGTTCGCTCTGTGGCAGCGGGAATCGCCGCGGGATGCGATTGCCTGTCATCGGCGTCAACTGCGGGAAATTCGTGCGCCGCCAATCTGTCCACGTCTCAAATTGGGTGTACAGGGCGATGTACTTCTGCGTCATGATTTGCTCCAAGGTTACATCGCCGGCAGGTACGACCGCTGGATTGGACAGGTAAGCCTGGATGTCTGCATCCGCGACGCCAAACCATTGCATCGACGCTCGAATAGCATCTTGATATGCTGTCTTTGCGCCACTCAAATCACCTGTACGCAGACGTGCTTCCGCTTCGATAAATTTCTGCTCGGCATACGAAAGGAGAACAACCGGTGAATTGATCGATGCATAGAATGCACCCAGGTCATCATTTGCAGGGATGGAATCATTCGGTCCTTGCGGTTTAGCTCCGATCATTGGACGACGTGGATCCTGAAGTTGATTGAGCAACCCAGCAAAGAACGGTGCAATACGGATGTCGTTCCGATCCTGCACAAAGCTGAAGAGTGGATTGGCATTGGTCGGACTGGATCCGAAACGCAGGACCAAATCATCGCTATTGGAGGCAAATCCATTGGCAATCACCGCAAGTGCTGCCGATGATGCAGCAGCTGCATCACGCTTGGTCAGGTGCATTGCATACCGTGCTTTGAGTACATACGCAGCTTTTTTCCACTTTGAACGATCGCCACCGTAGAAGTAATCATCACTACCCGGGCTAAGTACCGATTGCGCATCCAAATCAGCAATAGCACGATCGAGAAGCTGGTTGATTGCCTGATACACTTGCTGCTGGGAGTCATAGCGAGGGCTCGTGTTTTTGGCACCTTGAAGCGCATCAGAGAGCGGAATATCTCCGAACGCATCGGTCAAATTCCCAGCAGCATACGCCATGAGGATACGGGCAACCCCCGCGTAGTGTGGTGACTGCTGCGCCTCGGCTTTGTCAATGAGAATTTTTGCATTATTGAGAACCGAGACATACAGCGACGTCCAGTAGTTATCAACGTCACCTTCAAGCAGCGCGTAATTTTCGTAGTAGCTTTGGTGCTGCCGGTCAACCCCGCTATGGTGCTGTGTGAAAAGACTTGCAAAGCGACTCGGATCGCTACCATAGTACCATGCCAGACTACCTTCAACTGCTGGCAACAACAAATTTATTGGCACGTCGGCAGGATTATTGGGATCGACGTTGAGCGAGGTGTCAACCCATCGATCACATGCCAGAGGTAGCAGTGCCATCATTACCAGCACCCACACTGAAAGTGCTGAGCTGACTGTTGTGAAAATCTTTTTCATGGCTCCAGATTCAAGATTGTTCAACATGGTGTTCATCGTTAGAATGCAGCACGAATACCAAACCCATACGACCGAATTCCGGGATTGTTGAAGTAGTCAATCCCTTGCCCATTGACAGCGCCAACAAGCGAAGTTTCTGGATCAATGCCTGTGTATTTGGTGCTCAAGAAGACGTTACGCCCTGTCAAGAAGACATCGAGCCCCTTAACAAAACCGATTGCTTCGGTCACGACTTTGGGAATCCGATACGTAACGGTAACTTCACGCAGACGAATCCATCCCGCATCCTCGACGAATGGCTCGGTGTTCGAGCTGTTGAAAGTGTTGTAAAAACCGGCTGTACCCCAAAAGTTTTGTCCCAAACCGGCAGAGACAGTAATGTCGTTCGGGACGTACGTCACGTTCCCTTGGTCATCGGTGACCATCTTGACACCTTGTACAACACCATTCGAAATCGTGATACCACCAAAGCTACCATTGAGTGTACCGCGATTTTCTGTTTCTTTCGTCATACCAAAGAAGTTCAATGCTGCACGTGTTCCGTTCCACATCTTGCCGCCTTGCTTCCAGTCCAAGATTGCGTTGATGCTCAGATTACTATAGGAGATGGTTAGATTGGCACCTGCGATCCAATCGGGGATGAATGAGCCCCATGCGCGTTCGGTTTCATCAACCAGTGGCAGACCGTTGGCCCCGACAACGATACGTCCCTGAGGATCACGCATCCAACCACCACCATAGATTTGACCATACGTCTGCCCCTGAGCGGCACGTATCGAACCACCCACGAATCCCGACAGAAATATCGTTTCGATACCCGGTGCAAGTGACTCGACCGTATTGCTGAAGGTCGAGAAGTTGACATCGAGCGAGATGTTCCAGTCTTGGTCTTGATACGGCACTAAATGAAGTACCGCTTCGATCCCCGAGTTTTTCATTGTACCTGCATTTAGATACTGCGAAGTATACCCGCTCGAGCGAGGAATGTTGACTGCCAGGATCTGGTCAATATTGCGGGTTTGATAGAACGTTAAGTCAAGCCCAACACGATTGTCGAGGAACTTTAGCTCTAATCCTATTTCGATTTCTTCCCGCTTTTCTGGCCGGAGATCAGGGCTGCCGAGAACGGAGCCAATCATGAATCCCGGCACTCCGTTGAGTGGCCATTGTACAGCTGTTGCGACCCAGCCATCACTGATGCTTGCACGCGTGTACGGGGTATTTAACACAAACAACGGAGCATCACTACCAACTGTTGCATACGACGCACGTAGCTTGCCAAACGAGAGAAAGCTGTCTTCACGATCGAAAAGTTCGGAGAAGACAAAACTTGCGGCAACGTTGCCATACCCAAAAGCGTTACGGTCCTTGGGTAACGTCGTCGAACGCTCAACGCGGTAACTACCATTGAGGTAGAGCATTTCCCGATACGACAGTTGGGCATCAAAGAATGTCCCCAATCGTCGCAATACTCCGTTGCGATAGTACGGCGTAAATGTAGAAGCGTTCGACAAATCGTAGAAGTTAGGAATGGTTAACCCATCACCCTGTATGACCATGGACCGGAAGTCACTGTTATAAAGCTGCGTCCCAAGAGTTAGGCGTGCCTGGATGTCTTCGGTCAGCTCTCGACGGAATGTAAGAAGAAGGTCAGCATTGATGTTTCGATTACGGATATCGCCATCGGAGATCCGCCCGGCCGGTGCAGCAGCCGAGTTGAGAGCAATAGCATTCCGTTCCCTTGTGGCATAGATATCAGTGCCAACACGGAATGTTGCAGAGAAATTTCCGAGCACTCCATCACCAAACCAGCTTTCTGGATAATAGTCGAACTGTGCTGAACCAATAATACGATCGGTGGCATCAGTGTAGTTATTCTTGTTGATGGTCCAGAATGGGTTATCATACCCTCCCGTTCCTCGATATGTGCGTTGGCGGCCATCAGGGAAACTATACGCCGCAGGATTACTCACTGCATCCGGACCAAAACCATTGGAGTTGTCGAACGATGGTGGTGTGCGGAGGAGCGCCAGCATCACACCAGAAATATTGCTTCCTTTCTGGACGCGACGACCGCCAGAACGAATGTATTGCGCTGATGTCGAGACTTTCAGGTCGCTCCGCAAGTTTGCATCTGCATTGAGGCGAAGAGCGCTCCGTTCAAATGACGAGAGTGGAATAGTACCTGTCGTTCGAGTATTCTGGACGCTGAAGTAATACGACCCCCAACTGGAACCTGATGTGATTGCCAGGTTGTGGTTGGTCGTTCCACCAGTGGTAAAGAAATTGCCAGGGTTATCATAGGGAGTGACTGGTTTGGCGCCTTGCGGTGCTGAGCTCACCCCAACGATTCGACCGTTTTTATCCCACCCATAATTGGTACTCCCATCAAACCGAAGCGTATCTATCAGTGGTCCCCACGACGTAGAGGTTCGCGTTTCTGGTCCGCGATACTGCCCACCTGTACCCTGAGCAAAACGGCTCTGCAACTCGGGGAGTTTATTGACCTCATCAAAAGTCGTATTGAACGTGTACTGCACGTTGACCGTACCATCTCGGCGTCCCTTCTTCGTTGTGATGACAATCGCACCAGCAGCCGCTTGTAAGCCGTAGAGCGATGTTGCTGCAGCACCCTTGAGAACGTTGATACTCTCGATATCATCGGGGTTAATGTCGAGGATACGGGACACCTGATCGACCCCGTTGACCATGTTCCCTGCTGTACCTTCGGCAAAATTCGATGCATTCGTAAATGCAGCGTAGTCTGCATTGTCAATGAACACACCATCGACAATAAATGCAGGCTGGTTATTGAAGGAGATTGAGTTGACACCGCGCAGCCGAATGTATGATGCACTTCCGGGCGAACCCGATGAGGAATTGATTTGCACCCCCGCAACTTTTCCCACCAGCGCATTGACTAAGTTCTGCTCACGATTCTG
>JAOAEV010000050.1 GCA_026416585.1 Chlorobiota bacterium
GGTTGCTGTTGTACTGCGTTCTGAGAACTGCTCCGGTAACGGCGACAGTTGAACAATTGGCAACCCTTGCCAGATGCTCCCCGCCGCGTTGTTCGGCGGTTCGATATTCAGATGGCAGAACGGACAATGCTGATCATCGGCACTCGACATCGCCTGCACATTGCTTTCAACAGGCAGGTGGCTGTGCCACATATTGGCCAATAGAAAGGGTGCAGTGCACAGCAATAGCGCGACCGCAAGAAGCCGTCCAATTGTACTGGACTGGTATATCATCACAACAAATTTAGCGAATCAAAAGCATCGGGTAGTGCCTGGTTGCAGAGGGAGTGTAGATACGACACCAGTAAGTGCCCGTTGCATAGTGACTCATATCTACCGATACCTGATAGGCATATCCAGCGCTGAGTTTACCAATCTGGACACGATCGATTATTCTGCCGTCAGCTGCAAGCAACTCAATGGCATACTCGCCTTGTTCGTTCGGTGCAACGGTCAGGTGAACAACATCGGTGGCTGGATTTGGTGTGATTGTCAAAAGTGGTAGCTGTAGGGTCGATCCCAGCAAGCGTAGACCGCCAGCGCCGCAGAGCGTCAGGCAAAGCTGCCCGTTGCCTGTTCCAGGGTTGAGCCACGTTGTCGGTTTGATGCCGGTGTTGGTCCAGCGTGCTTGGACGATGAACACAGAGTCACACTGCCGATCGCCGAGCATAGCATCACCGACAAGTTGCGTAATCACTTGCGGGTTACTGCTAATAGGAGCGAGTAATGTATCGATCGTGATGGTGATGTTATGGCGGTCGTGGGTGCGGCTGTTGAATGATTGTATTCGACCCCCACGCGCGCGAACACCCGTCGGCATAAATAATTGATTGGGTACATCGAGTACCAGAAGAAGCTGTGCATTAGGAATCATCAGTGCAGTATCGAGTTGGCCGTAAATATTGAGTGCGACTTGTCGGTCTCGTGGGTTGAGAATGCGAAGCGAATCAAGCCAGATCGAAAACCCGATACCCGGAATCGAAACAGCACGTAAGAGAACAGGAATGCTATCGGTGCAGTTCATCCCCAAACTGGTAAAACGCACCCACAGAGTATCGTCGAACTGCCCGGTGTCACCGGCATTGTACTCTACATCGGCAGTTGCAGTTTTTGTGACGACGTCAATGCTTACGACCTGAGGCGTGACCGAGTAGTATTGCATCCACTGACTCACGCCGAATGTGTACGTCATACTGCGGGTGTAGTTGTTTGTCAATTGCAAAGGAAGTGTGCGCGTGTCCCCTTGCTTGACTTCTCCGAAATCGAGAACAGAGTCTGCTTCGATCGGTATGGTACGTTCGCCGATAAAATTGACTGTGTCGAGGACTTCCTGTCCGTTGATGATGTAGCGAAGCGCAAAATGTGCATTTTTTACGCCTGTTCTTGTTCCTGCAGGATTGAACTCAATCTCGACAGAGAAGCTGAAACCAGACGGAATGCTATACGGTAGAGTTGCCCAGGGTGTACCGGTGATGCGGAACAAGCGGCTATCTCTACCAGAGATATTGAGCTCCTCAATTGTTGCACTACTGCTCGGATCATTGTTTTTGATTGTCAGTGTGCGTCGAACCGTCGTACATGGTGCAGCAATACCGAAATCGAGCGGGCGCGGTGAAATTGCCAGTGCATTATTTGTCGGCATGATCCGGATAGGAATTTTCACCGAGTCCACACACGGGCAGGACAGCACAATAGTGATCGTGTCCTCAATCGGGCTGAGCGAGGTCGGAGTGATGGTAAAATAGAGGTCCCGACTTGCTGAGTATGGTGGAACCGTGATGACTTGCACAAGCGGAACAATCTCTGGACGACGTGTGCGAATTGCACTGATGCATGCTTCGACACTGCTCAGATTGCGGACCGTGAGTGGTGGTTGTGACTGTGACGAAAAATTGACGGGCACATCCACGAGAACATAGGGTTGTGGGGTGAATTCGAGTACTAATGCTTGTTGAAGCATGCGGAGTGGTATTTCGAGTGTGCGAATCGTGTCTTCCCGCACAAGGAGGGTTAGCATCGCTGTTTTAATTCCATCGGGATTTTGCGGATATACCCGTGCTTCAATGATGATGCGGATGGAATCCCCCGTCGCAAGCATTCGTTGCGCTGGTGGCTGCTCGATGATGGTAAAGTAACCAGCGTCAGTGCCGCCAATTGTCGCAGGAAAGAGTAGCTGTGCATCGCTATTGCCGATGTTACGGAGCCAAATGGTATCTCGTCGGCTACCACAGGCGATGGTTCCGAAATCGAGTAGTGCCTTGTTCGGTACGACGTTTGACACCGTTCCCACGCCGACCATGATGAAACGTACAGTATCCGGACAGCTCAAGCCAGATTGCTGCGAAATGAACACGAGCGTATCAATCTGCAATCCCATTGCAGTAGGCGAAAATGTGACCGTGAGCCACAGTGTATCGCCAGATCGAATCGTTGTCGGGAAAGGTCTATTGGGAGGGATTGGCTGCCATGAATATGGTGGAGTAAGTACACGGCTCGGTAGTAAAATGACAGAATCCGTCGTACCTCGATTGACAATGCCCAGTCGCACCGAACGATTCCCTCCGACCCGCACATTCCCGAAGTCCACGATGTCCCCCGTTGCACCGACTCCGATAATAGACGACTCAATCGCATGAACACGCAGCGGAATTTTCACGACTTGGTCACACACGTCCACTTCGACGGTGAGGGTGTCGTAGAACGTGCCTACTGTCGCTGGAGTCGCGCGAAGATGGAGCCGCACGGTATCGCCAGGAGCAAGCGTCGTTCGCGATAACTGCGATACCGTAAAGATTGAGGTTCCCACACCAAGCCGACGGATTACTACCGGAGATGTGCCAACTGCGCGCAGGGCGAATGTCCGCTGCTTGGTTGTACCGCGACATGTTTCTGCAAAATCCACAAAATCAATCGAACGGGCTGCAACTGTGTCGGTTACAATGACCCCGGCGCTATCCACGGTGATACGGACGGGAATTCGTGCAATGACCGTGTCGGGAGTGCCACCGCGAACAATGATTGTGTCGTTCAACAAACCATAGTGACCAGGTTGAATGTGGAATTCAACCACAATTGAAAGTGTATCGCCGGCTGTTGTTGGTATCGGAAATTGCCGTGGTCTGAGGATGCGAAAACCGGTTGTCGCGATCCCAAGAAATGCAGTGGAAATTGTTATACCACGCGTGCCGGGGTTGATAATTCGAACCGAGTCGGTACGCATGTTGCCATTTACACAGCTGATGCGTCCCATATCCAGCACAGCAGGCTGGATTTCGAGTGGTGGTGCAAGCACGCGGACGATCCGTCCAGATGCATGAGAGAACACAGCAGTTGGTCGAGCCTGTGTGCGAGACACAGTTTGTGGTTGCTCGCGTTGTGCTGCCGCACAAAGTAGATAGTCAGTACCGCGTGGTAAAGTGATAGTCGTGCTCCACCTACAATTACTCCCGACGATGACGGTATCGAATGCGCGCCAAATTCCATTTGACGGCTTGACGAATATCACAATCGTTTTTCCTGGTGTACCGCTCCCTTTTAGTAGAAAATCACGGCTGGCAATTGCTATGGTGTCCATTGTCGGACCAATGTATGCCGATGGTCGAAGCAATACCGAAAGAGTATCAGCAGCGTCGAATCGAATACGTCCATCGCCCCCCTTCGTGTTCGACTGGTTTCCACCAATTGCGGAAAGCTGGACTTGGCGAATACCGAGTGCCGCCAAGTGTATCCCTCCACCACTACCGCCACCTCCGCGACGAGATGAAGACGTTCCGCTTCCCGATCCATCACCACCGTTGGCTGTAACCGACAAAGACGTTATTTCCATGCCGCAGAGTGCGACTGCACCCCCGCCGCCACCACCACGACCACCACATGCAACAAAAGGGAAGGATGAATTTCGTGGGTTACCACTGGCACCACCTGCGCCACCGGCAAGCGGAACAAGCGTTGTATCACCGTGGACACGTCCGGCATTGTTCCCGTTGATGCTGGTGGCTACTCCTGGTGTTGCATAGCCACCGGCAGCGCCGTCGCGATTGTCGGAGACACCGCTGGCACCGCCATATCCACCATCCGGTGAACAATCCGATCCGCTACCACAGCCGCTACCACTGCTACCAAAGGGATGTCCGGTGCCTCCGCCGGATGATTCATAGGTACCTCCATCGGTTCCTGGCATGCAGCCATTGAGTGATGAGCCATTAGGTCCACTGCTACTACCAAGACCACGGTAGCTATTGGGAGTGTTGGTTCCACCGCGCCCACCACTGGTGTAACCACTACCTCCAGATGAACCTCCACCACTGATGTCACAGAACTCACCTCCACCGCCACCTCCACCTGGACCGCCATCAATTCCATTTGCATCGAAACTAATCCGCGTTTGCGTTGGCGATACACCGCGTATAGTTCCTGTGCTCAGCAGTACCAGCGGTAAGTAGCCTTGATTACCGTTGCTACCGTCCTGATCCGGATCGTCCGTCGAAATAGTGTATGTGCGTCCACCGAGAATGAGGCTATCAAATAGTAGAGCACCACGCCGTGAACGAACGCCTAACGGAGAACGCCCAAGAACAGTCTCTGCTCGTGTCCATACATCTGCTCCGGGGGTCGGACGGACGATATAGAATGTATCGGCTGTGGTGACACCGTTTGGTGTGCGAACACGAAGAGGTATCCGCCATTCCTGTGACAACTGCCGCCAATCCCACGAATTCGGTGTGGCAGTCGGTAGGACGAATGCAAGCGTTGTGATAAGACGGCCAGACCACGAAGCAATAAGCGGTCCGAACACAATTTTTGACGAGTCCTCCGGACGCACAAGCTCGATACGCAGAGGGTCGCCGGGGTTGTTCAGATACACTCCGTCGCTAACACCGAAATGTGTTCCATTGAGATCCGAATTCGTAGGAGCCACGAACTCGATGTACACAGCCATTCCCGGCGCACCGATGTCAGGAATCAGGTACGACAGTGTCGGCTGAGCGACGACATCAACAAACACTGACACTACAGCTACTGCCAGGAGCAGTTTACGAACCAACATAGGCGATAACTTTAAGTTCTACTGCAATGGGTGTCGGCAGTGCCCCGACCTCGATTGTTGTTCGGCACGCGTTGATTGTTCCGAAATGTTCGTGCCAAAGACGATTGAAAACGGGAAAATCGCAACGCATGTTCGTCAAGAAAACAGTGACGTCCACAATGTTTTCCCAGTGAGCACCTGCTGCCTCGAGAATTGATCGCACATTGGCAAAGACCGAGAGCGTCTGTGCCTCGATGTCGTACTCGACAACATTACCATCCTCGTCAAAACGAGTGCCGGGAATTTCATTGGTGCCAGGTTTGCGGGGACCAACACCCGATAGAAAGATGAAATCACCGACGCGTCGCGCATGAGGATATGCACCAACTGGTGCCGGTGCTTCGCTGCTGCGGATGATGTGATCTTGGCTCATTCCAGTTTAGCGAATCATCAACAATCGAATAACGTCGCCACCAGCCGTTTTCAACCGAAGGACATAAGAACCTGCTGCCAGAGAACCAATCTGCACCGCTATTGCTTGCTCTGGTGTGGAGTTGATGTGCTCGAACAGGAGACGACCGAGCATGTCATAGACGGAAACTGCATCGATGGGTATGCGTGCTGCGGAAATTGTCACGTGCGACGTCACCGGATTGGGAAAGATCGTGATTGCATCTGCGGCGAACTCGTTCTGCACAGAGAGAATCGAGTCTGCTACTAAGCGGTACACTCCACCGCGCGATGTTGTTGCAAGTAGCTCGTCATTAGCTTGACGGCGTAGGTAGAGGACTGGCTCGGTAATGCTTGAATCCATCGAGACCATCACAGAAGTTCGTCTAATTGTTGTGAGAGTGTTTTTGCCGTCAAATGCAATCCAGCATGTACCTCCTCTTGACAGTGCAAGGGAGCGGACAGAACCTGGAGGCAATGTTATCTGGGCTTCGGGCGTACCATCGCTCCGATAACGATAAACAATGCTTGTGCCGTTCGAATCGGCAATGCAAATAACCGTTCCGTCGGTAGCAATGTCGCAATGAATAATGCGGTGAACGATACTCGCTATCGTTCGCAACGATAGTGGAACCAGACGCTCAACGGCGACGATGCTGTGTGTGGTGGCAACGATTGCCAGTGAGTCATTGGCGCGGACGCCAACAATCGTTTCACCGGTGGCAATAGGCACTTGAGCTGATAGCCAATTCATGCCATCAGTTGAGATATACGCCGTTGTTGCCGATGCTGCAGCGAGCATTCCCTTGAAAGCACAAACGGCAACAATCGGATCGGTAATACTTCCGCTTGCAGTCGAGCACCGACTGACGGTCATCCCCCCATCATTAGAGCACCATAAGCCACTGGACGCTGCGAGCACCACAAGATTCGGTGGTATCACCAGTGCGTCAGTGATGCGACTATTGCTACCGAAAGGTGCAACAGTTGTCCAACTCAATCCTGCGTTCACCGATCGAAAGAGCTTACCACTACTGCTTGCAGCAATAAGCACGATGTTAGGATGGTATACAGCACACTCGAGTGCTACACCAGCAATGCCACTGGAGGAGTTGGACCAAAACATGCCACTATCTTCTGCGCTGAAGATGCCGTCAGCGGTCGCAACTAAGAGTGTGCTGCTGAGCGTAACGGCAACATCACGCACAGTAAACGATTGCCTGCTTACCAGAGTCCACTGCATACTGCCAAGGTAGCGCCTATAAATTGCTGTTGAGTCACTCGTTGCAGAGGGAACAAAACAGAACATCGTTTCCTGGCGCACAATCGCGATGCGTGCGTTGGCTGGTAGAGTGGGTAGTCCAGTGCTTACTTCTGTCCACGAGCTTCCCCCATCAGTGGAGCGTGCAAGGCTGCCGTTACGAATCGCCCACAGGATAACCGGCGCACCGCTGTACTCCTGGCTCGACGTAAGTGCAGTGAACGATCCGCTAGCCAGCATGATGATGTTCCGTGTGCGTCTATCGAGCTTGTACAATCCTGCGCCGAAGCAGTAGATCGTCGAGTCGTGAGCTTGATAGAATTGCCATCGTTCGGCAGGTAGCGTACCGATAAGCTTGGCGCTGACTGCATTATCGTTCGAGACATACACCGATGCGGAGCTGGTGCCAGTAGTAATGACGACAAGGTCGCCAAAACGCAAACCTTCAATGGAAGCGACAGTTTCGTTCAAAGCAATGCCTGTGGGGATAGGTATCTC
This sequence comes from Chlorobiota bacterium, assembly GCA_026416585.1. GTDB lineage: Bacteria > Bacteroidota > Ignavibacteria > Kapaibacteriales > NICIL-2 > NICIL-2. The sequence goes on from JAOAEV010000050.1 coordinate 7,275, forward strand.
TTGCCACGAAAACCCGCCATCGGTTGAGCGATGGAAGGTGCCATTTGCAGCAAGCACCATTGATTCAATACCGAGTGAGTCGGTACAGGAAGCAAATGAGGCTGTGGCAGGTGCTGAAGGTATATCCAGTTGCATCCATGAAATACCACCATCGTGGGAACGGAAAATGGTACTTGTTCCGCTCAGCCGAGCGAAGATGGTCCCACCAGTGTTTGTGTAGAAGCGTTCGACGTCGGCGCCGTCTTTACGTGTTAGCAGTTGCCACTGTGCGGATGCAACAAGTGTGCATACCGCCAATAGAACGCTTGCCAAAGGAAAACAAAGGTTCATTGCCGATACCTCAGAACGTTAGTGCTACAACTTGATGCAGACATTTTTTGCCTCGGTGAAAAATCTATAGGCTTCCCATCCGCCCTCGCGTCCGACGCCACTATCCTTTGTGCCACCGAACGGCGTTCGCAAATCGCGCAACATCCAACAATTAACCCAAACCACCCCACACTCCAGTCGATCTGCGATCATATGTGCACGACGGAGATCATTTGTCCAGATGCTGGCGGCTAATCCATAGCGAATACTGTTTGCAATGGCAAGAGCGTCGCTGTCGGAGTCAAACGGAAGGATTGTTACGACTGGTCCGAAAATCTCTTCTTGATTAGCAGAACAGTTCGGTTCAAGATCAACGATGACAGTTGGCTCGACAAACCAGCCATATATGCACCGACCGTCGAGGCGCGCTGCATTACCACCGGTGAGAATACGCCCGCCATCGGCTACAGCACGTTCGATTGCAGCGAGCACCTTGTGGTAGTGAGCTTGTGAGACCAATGCACCAATGTCAGTTTCTGCATTGAGTGGATCGCCGACACGCAGTGAGCGGACGTGATCACAGAAGCGCTCAACAAAGCGCTCGAATATTGTGCGTTCGACGATAATACGTGAACCGCACAGGCAGATCTCACCTTGATTAAGGAATCCCGCGCGAACGATTTGCGGAATGGCGGAATCGAGATCAGAGTCAGCGAACACAAGTGTTGGGTTCTTGCCGCCAAGCTCGAGCGAAAGTTTCTTGAACTGTGGTCCCGCTGTGCGGGCGATGTACGCACCGGTTGCCGTGCTGCCGGTAAACGAAATCGCACGAATACGAGGATGCTCAACGATTGCCGCACCTGCTTCGCTACCGTAACCATGCACGATGTTGAGAACGCCTGGTGGAAGCCCGCATTCAGCACAAAGTTGTGCAAACATTGTGGCTGTCAGTGGTGTCAGCTCAGAGGGTTTGGCAACCACCGTATTACCAAATGCCAACGCAGGAGCAATTTTCCATGTGAGCAAATACAGCGGCAGGTTCCATGGGGAAATGCAACCGACAACACCCAAAGGCTGACGGAGTGTGTAATTGAGTGCAGTCGGCAGTGGATGTGCCTCTGTCCATGTGTGGAGTGCAGCTGCTGCAAAAAAACGAAGATTGGCAAGCGAGCGTGGGATGTCAAGCGCTCGTGCTAAAGAGACTGGCTTTCCTTGATCCCGCGATTCAGCATAAGCGAACTCATCGAGGCGTGCTTCGAGTGCATCGGCAATGCGATGAAGAATTGCTGACCGTTCGGCGGGCGTTGCTTGCGACCACTGAGGGAAGGCATGTTCAGCTGCAGCCACAGCTCGATCGACATCTGTTCGATCCCCACGTGCGACGTTCGCATAGACCATGCCCGTCGCTGGTTCATACACTTCAATCCAATCTGACGAGGCAACGAATCTGCCTTCGATGAAGTGGCAGAGCTGTTCCATCGGGGCATGCGGTGGTGTTCTTGTAGTAGCGAAGATACTCAATTTCTTGTTGGACGCTGGCACAGCAGTTGTAAATTGCTCGTCAGCAGAATAACCAATGCATCTTGATCCATGGAACTGCCCAGCGCAATAACACTATTTGGAGAATGGCTCAGGCATGGCAATTACCGTCCTCACACACAGCGGCGTTACCGGGATGCACTGGCAGAGTTTTTAGTGTATCTACAGCAGCACGTCGAGGCATTGCCCAGTGTCGCTGAGATTACTCCCCATCACGTTCGAGGGTTTCTGGCAGATTTGCACGATCGCCAGAATGCAAAACGAACAATCATGACAAAACTGAGTGCGGTCCGAACGTTTTTCGGGTATTGCCAGCGGCAGCAGTGGTGCACACGCAATCCTGCTACCGCTGTCGGGATTCCCAAGCTGGACAAACCGTTGCCGTCTGTACTGCGTCAGGAAGACGTTGCCATTGCACTCGAGCGAATTGATCGGAATACGCCGTGGGGTAAGTGCCTTGCTGCGTTAGTGGAGCTTCTCTACAGCAGTGGCATGCGGATCAGTGAGGCACTTGCCTTGCGCGTGAATTCAGTGGATGAAGCGACACTATCGGCACGTGTTATCGGGAAAGGTGGGCGTGAGCGGATCGTTTTGATCGGGCAGCGGGCATACAATGCGCTGCAGGATTACCTCCGTGTGCGTGAGCAATTGCTGCGCGATCAGTCAGAAACGGCGCTTTTTCTGTCGCCGCGTGGGCTGCGGCTTAGTGCGGTACAAGCATGGCGCGCAGTTCGCGAGCTTCTTGATGGAATCACAGATGCGCCACGCCGGTCGCCACACATTTTTCGTCATAGTTTTGCTACTCACTTGCTCGATAATGGCGCGGACCTGCAATCTGTCTCGCAATTGCTCGGGCATGTATCGCTGCGTTCGACACAGGTGTACACTCATGTCTCCATCGAGCGATTGCGCCACGCGTATCGAAAAGCACATCCCCGCGCAGCAGCAGAACCACCACCTAAACGGCGATGAGCGTGATTCGTGTTAGTGTGATTGGATGCGGCTATCTGGGAAATATCCATGCACGGCTATGGATGCAACAGCAGCAGGCAGAACTGGTAGGCGTCTTCGACATTGTGGCAGAACGCTCACATACAGTAGCTGAGCAACTGGGAGTAGTGGCGTTCGATACACTTGAAGCCGCTATCGAAGCTGCCGATGCAGTAACAATCGCGACGGCAACGCGTTCTCATGCTGAGGTGGCGATAGCAGCGCTGGCGCACTCTAAACACGTGCTCATCGAAAAGCCCGTGGCGGCGACACTTGCAGAAGCTGAACAAATCGCTGCTGCTGCGAGTGCTGCTAATGTTGTTGTACATGTTGGGCACGTCGAGCGCTACAATCCTGCATTTATGTACGCCCGAGCGCATGTCTGCCGTCCATTGTTTATCGAATCCCACCGTCTCAGCCCGTTCCGAATTCGGGGGACGGATGTTTCGGTTATTCATGATTTGATGATTCACGATTTAGATTTGGTGCGCACATTGGTTGGGGAAGAGGTGGCACGTCTCGAAGCGCACGGGGTGTCGGTTGTAAGCAATTCAATTGACATTGCGAATGTGCGGATCGAGTTTGCTGGTGGGTGCATTGCGAACGTGACTGCCTCGCGCTTGACACCGAATCCATTGCGGAAGCTACGCGTGTTTCAACAGAATGCATACTTTTCGCTCGACTTTGCCGCGCCACGGCTGGAGTTATACCGTCTCACTGAAGCAGTACCTACTACAGGATCGCCCCACGTGGTGCTGAATATCGAGGGTCTGGACTCAAAAGCAATCATTGTCGAACAGCCTCAGTTAGAGCCGGTCAATGCAATTGCGTGTGAGCATCGTGCCTTTGTTGAGAGCATTATTTCTGGCGAGCCAGCAGTGGTCAGTCTCGCTGATGGTATTGAAGCACTGCGGATTGCTGAATGGGTTGAGCAATCCATTGGCGAGCGAATGCATCGGTCTGGTTGGCAATGAAGTGTGTTGTCGCAGTTGGACTGCTTATTGCGAGTGTTACGATGGCGCAAGTCGAATCGAGCGATGCGCCGCGAACGGGAGACGTTGTGTTAGCACCATTATTTGTCAGTGATTACCGTGCAGTGTGGGTCAATCCAGCCAATCTCGGTTTTATTCCGCACACGATCACATTCTCGCTCGGTTCGCCAATGGAGTATGGTCAGTACTACCAGCAGCGACATTGGAGTCTCGGTATCGGTGAATTCGGTGCAAACTTTGCCTCGGATGCCATTCCATTGGCGCAATTGAGTACCCTTGTTCTTAGGGTAGGCCGGCAACAGCTATCTTTCGACGAGAAACACCGTGCTGCAGAACAGTTCTCCGGTCGTGGGATTTCATTTAATCTTGATGTGCAGCTTTTAGGGGCAGCATATCAGAGCGCATCGTGGGGTGGTATTGGTTTTGGCATTCGAGACCGCATCAGTGGCGAGTTCCGACTCAACTCAATGTTGGCACGCATCGCATTTCTGGGTAGACTTGATTGGTATTTCGATTCTGTGGGGACCAATTGGCGCGGCGATACGGTTGGTTATGCACGGCATCCTCAGTACTATTCACAACTGTTCGATTCCAGCCGAATTGCTGCTACCTGGTTACGAGATTATTCACTTGCTTACGGTAAGCAAATCGTAGTAACTCGACAATTCCGAATGTATACTGGTGTGACAGTGCGCCTGATCGAAGGGTATTTATTGCTCGATGGAACAGTTGAACGAGGTTCGTTGACAGCGTATTCGGCAATTTCGCCGATGTTTGGTGTGAACTATGGCAAAGCCACAACACCATCGCTGCGAGCAGGTACAGGTTTAGTGCCTGTTGGAAGTGGCTTTGGTGTGGACGTCGGTACAAACATTGAAATCAGTGATACCTGGTGTGCAGCGCTGTCGATACTCGATATCGGATCAGTGATGTGGGATGGCAATGTGTTCGCTGCTCAAGATACTTTGCTCAATGGTTTGATCACGACCGGTTTCTCGAGCTTCGATCTTTTTGCCGAAGCTCAAAACATCACTGGGGAGGGTGGCTATTTCAAATGGGCAGGGCTGCGAAACGTTCGCACGCAGTTACCAATGCGACTACGCGTTGCAGTTGCTCATTCTATCGGGACCGAGCGAGACATAGGCATCGAAGCGACAGTTCCTCTGTATCCGATGGCACCAGGTGCCCCGCCCTTGTTTGTCACTATTGGTGGGCGGTATTGGTTCAACCCGGCTTTTGTCATAAGCGGAGGTGTACGGCTCGGAACGATAACGGGGTGGGCAATGCCTGTCGCCATACAGATTTCGCTCATGGACGGGCGATGGGAGATGGGCATATCAACGCAAGATCTTGCATCGTTGATCTTTCCTAAGCATCCGGTGCTGTCTGCAGCACTTGCGTTATTCCGTTTTCACTTTTGAGCAGTGCGACGCGCTGCGCGCACACGTGCAGAGTCAATCAGTATCCGAAGACGCTCTGGCTGACGTGCACGCTCGAAAAATTCATGACGGAATTCTTCCTCGGTGTAGCCGTGCGCGGAGAGTGCGTGCAAGACATCGCGCTGTGCTTGCGCCGAGTCTTGTTGCTTCATGCGAACGACGAGCACGTCTGTGTAAGTATCCACAAATCGCTCGTCGCTGTCCGAGCACGATAGCAACAGTGCACACAATGCTACAACTGAAGCCTTACGACCGAACATCAGTTGTGGCTGGTAGTGGTGCACCATTTTGCTCGGTGACGATAGGGGTCCGAAAAGCCAGGGGTATAGCTTCGTGGACTGTGCTGACATACCAGATGGTCAAGTTCGACGTCAGATGAGAGGGTAGCTCTTCGATCTCACTCCGATTATCGGCTGGAACAATCACATGCGATATGCCGTGCCGCTGGGCAGCCAGAAGTTTTTCATTGAGACCACCGACTGGTAGAACCATCCCCCGGAGTGTTACTTCCCCAGTCATCGCAACATCGCCACGCACAGGAATACCGCGAGCAGCTGAGATGAGCGCGATTGTCATTGTGATACCCGCACTGGGTCCGTCTTTAGGGATTGCACCTTCGGGGACGTGAAGGTGAATGTCTTTTCCCGTCGCAAAATTCTCTGCAATACCAAAAAGTGCCACATTGCTACGCACAAACGAAAGTGCTGCTTGTGCAGACTCCTTCATGACATCGCCCAACTGACCAGTGAGCATGAGTTTTTCCGATCCGGACATGATGGTCACTTCGACAGGCATTACATCACCGCCCGTACTTGTCCATGCAAGCCCAGTTGCTACACCAATTCGATCTGTTCGGTCAGCAGTAAGCGAGCGGTATCGCGGCGATTTGAGAAAGGACTTCACCATCGCTGTATTGACTGTGTATCGTTTTCGCCGGATAAGCCGCCGAAATGCTGGATCGGAACGAAGAGATTGGTTCTCGGTAGCAGGGTGTTCACTGTTGATTGTTTCGACAACTTGCTGGGCAATCTTGCGGAGAATGCGGCTGATCTCTCGCTCGAGATTACGCACACCAGCTTCACGCGTGTAATCACGGATGATCGTTGCAATGGCATCGTCGGCGAACTCGATAGTGATATCATCCAGCCCGAGCTGTGAGCGAAGCTTGGGAATAATATGGCGCTTGGCAATCTCGATTTTGTCGTGGTCGAGATAGGAGGAAAGTTCGATGACCTCCATCCGATCGAGTAGTGGTGCAGGAATATCGTAGAGCACATTTGCCGTTGCAATAAACAGCACGTTCGATAGATCGTAATCCACTTCGAGAAAGTGGTCGTTAAACGCACGGTTCTGTTCAGGATCGAGCACCTCCAGGAGTGCAGCTGCAGGATCACCGCGGAAGTCCAAGCCCAGCTTATCAACTTCATCCAGGAGGATGACGGGATTGATAGTGCCGGCACGTTTCATCACTTGAATGATCTTGCCCGGCATTGCACCAATGTATGTGCGGCGATGACCGCGGATTTCTGCTTCGTCACGCACCCCGCCAAGCGAGATGCGCACGAATTTGCGACCGAGCGCGCGAGCAATGGACGAAGCTAATGATGTTTTTCCCACACCTGGCGGTCCAACAAAACACAGAATCTGCCCACGCATCGAACCGGTCAAGTTGAGCACCGAGATGTACTCGAGAATGCGTTCTTTAGGCTTTTCCAAATCGTAGTGGTCGGCATCGAGCACCTGGCGGGCGTTGGCGATGTTGAGATTATCGTCGGAGCGTTGCGACCACGGCAGTGATGTCATCCATTCTAAATAGGTGCGAATGACACCGTATTCCGGCGACATGGGAAATGTTTTCCGCAAACGGTCGAGTTCTTCCAACGCGCGCTGGCGGGCATGTTGTGGCATGCCGGCACTTTCGATTGCAGCACTGAATCGTTCAATGTCGCCGGAGTGGAGCGACTCTTCGTCCTCGCCGAGTTCTTTTTGGAGGGCGCGGATCTGCTCGCGAATAAAATGCTGCCGCTGTGTCTGCTGAATTGTTGTGGCGACTTTTTCGATGACTTCTTCTTCGACTTCCGCACGTGCTGCCTGCTCTTGAAAAAGCTCGATTGTCAGCTCGACTTGCTGTTTGAAATTGGGTGCTTCCAGTATTGCTTGTACTTTGTCCGGTACCTCGTCGGTAAAACCGAACAGTGTCGGATACACCGCACCAACAGTGCCTGCCATGAGTACTGCATCGCGGTACTGCTTTTCCAGTTCCGGTTCAATCTCGGCGACATATGTGCGTATTTGTTGAACTAAGCGGCGGAAAAACGTTTCGTATTGTGCACCTTTGCGTGTCGGGAACTGCGTCACGGTTGCCATCAAAAACTGCTCGTTGGACTCGGTTGGGGTAAAGCGAATGCGCTCCTCTCCAACGAGCGTAACCTTGAGCACGTTATTTGGTCCCCGCGCAATCGCAACTACCCGAGCCAATGTCCCAACGTTATGAAGATCATCGAACGTTGGTGCCTCAGCGTCGTTTGCTTGCATCACGACGGCAATTCGTTGATCCGTCGAATATGCGTGCTTGACCGCTGTGATAGACTGGGAACGTCCGACCATCAATGTGGTTCGTTGGAATGGGAGCAGCACCATTCCACGCAATGGCAAAACAGGTACTGTCCACTGATGTACACGTTGAGGCATGCGAATGCTCAGTATCGTTGGAAATATGCAAAATCTATGCGACGAACAGCTTACTGCGATATTACTTACCGTAGGGTGTTTGCAAATAGCGTTCTGCGTCGGTGTGCGAGTTTTGGATATCAGGCCAGCTAAGAACTTTTTTGTATTGCATAATCGCTAAATCCCGCTTCCCTTGGAGGTCATAGATTTTGCCGACGTACAGGTTGAGTTTGACCATAAACCCGGATGGGTCCTCGTCCAGGAGGCGGCTTGCTTCATCGCATTTATAAAAGTAGGGCAGCGCTTCTTCGTACCGACCAATGTTGAATAGATGCCACCCGATATAGTAGAGTGCTTCTCGTGCAGCATATGCGTCATAGTATGGCACTTTTGCTCGATAGGCGTCGAGGATTCTGTGCCAATGCGCAATACTGCTGTCGTAGCTGCCGATCTGAAGCAGCGCGACTGCATAGCGACGATGAAACAATGGATTGGTTAAATACTGCTCGTAGAGTTCGCGACTGATGCGGTAGTATTCGTGTGGAAGATTTTCAAACTGGGGGCTATACACCTGCTGAAGCAACACTTTCGCTTCGATGTTGGCATAAGTGGCATTTTTTGCTGCAGCCTCCAGTTGCAATATCCCAATTTGCTTATCGCCGCTTGGCAAGAAGAGCATAATTGGTTTGAGCACGGGATATTTTTCAGGTAGTGCTGCAGCATAGTAGTTGTAAATACCCGTGCCGAGCATGATGTCATGGTTATTTGGTGCCAGTTGATTGCACTTGATCAGGATATCGAGCGCCAAACGTCCGTCATTTGCAGCTTTGAGCCAGCTTTGAACAGTGGCGTAGTAGCGTCCGCGATAGCCCAAGGAACCGCCTTTGAAAAACAACCCTGCAATGTCGTATGGATTATGCGACAAAATTGAATCACAGAGTGCAATAACACGATCGATTTTGCGGAGGAATGCATCTTCGTACCGCCGGCTATTGCGACGATCGAGTTGCATTTGCCACCACTCGATCATCGCATCGAGAAAGTATCCTGCTGGGTGTGATGGATAACGCCTAATCACGTCGGCAAACAGAATCCGTGCCGAATCGAATCGTGCACCGTAGATGCAATCACGCCCGCGCCGAATAAGACTGTCGGCGTCGGTCCGGAGCAGAGCCCACTGCCCATATAGCGGCAGTGCGAAAATTGTTGCTATCGTGATGCTGAATTTGTTTATCACGTCCGTATGAGGGAAAATGCAGGGTGAAAACGCAGATACCTGATGCACTATTGTCCGCTTCTACACAGGTAAAGAACAGCATGTGCCGTTCCTGTTGGTGATTGTGCACGAACGATATAAACCCCTGCTGGTAACACCGGAAGCATAAGCGAGTATGTTGAACCTGCACGAGCATCCACCCTTCTTGTCCACAACTCTCTGCCATCGAGTCCGTGAATGCTAACCATCCATAGCCCTTTGTCAGGGGCGACAAGCTGTACTGACGCCTCACTACCGTCGTTGGGGTTGGGGATAACCATGAGTACAGAAACGGCTGTGCTTTCGAGTAATCGTACACCGCCCCGAGTGCATAAGCCCGTGTACCGCACAATACCAGAACTCAGGGTAGGTTCTAAGAATGTTGATGCAGCGATGCTCTCGATCGCAATCGAATCTTCTTCGCTGTTGCCCAGTAGGACAGTGGCGCTGAGCGTTGCGATGGGCACTGTTTGAGGGATCATAGGCAGTTGATTCACTGGGACTGTGACGCTGATCACGCCACGCCTGCCACGTGCGGGAAGTTGGACCAATGTGCCTGGTTCAATCGAGCGTATCAGTAGCATTGTGGGGTTATAGCTCAACACAACATGAAGTGTATCAAGACGCTGTGCATTCGGATTGCTACTCCAGCTGTAGAGCCGAATATGCACTTTCTCATCGAGCGGGGAGATGGTAACATCCTCGACCTTCACCTCGATAGGAATGGTGCGATCCTGTCGTATTGCTGAACCACGAACAACAACTCGAATCGTGTGTCGGCATGGCACAACTTCCTCGATGATGAGCGTATCAGTAAAGTTGCCGTCAGTGCTTGGTGAGAACTGAATCGTCGCTACATATTCTGCGCCAGGTTCGATCACCGCATTCTCTTGAGGCTGTCCATTGAGCGTAAATGGCTGGCTCCTGCTGAACGTGAGCATAACAAGTGCCGCTGTGTCAGCAGGATTGACCATTGTTAGTGGCAGAAACGCTGCCTGCCCAACATCTATCGTTCCGAACACAATAGAGGTGTCCTGTGCTGTAACGCTCTCTTTGAATGATATGAATACCGAGTCGTGCGCAGTGCATCCATACTCTGTTTCTACTTCGAGGCGATACCACCCAGAATCAGCAATGGTTATCACTGAATCACCTAACTGCCCGTTCCACCGATACCCAGCAAAACCAGCTGGAGCACGTAATGTAACTGTCTGACCACGGCAGATCCACGGCTGACTGACATTGATCCGCGTATTTGGGGTCTTGAGGATAGTGACAAGCTTCTCGAGCGTATCGCTGCAGCGGCTATCGAGCCACACACGGAGACGATAAGTACCCGGTATCGAGGGTTGTACTACCAATTCAGTGCTATCGGTGCGTGCAGCTATCACCACGAGGGTTGAATCGAGCTGCCAATGCACTGCTGTATTACTGCTATTCTCGACGCGTGCGGTAACCAATGATCCAGTACACACTGTGTCGGCAACTGTGAGCAATGGCGTGCGTCGTTGGTCGAAGCGAAACGTCAGAGATGGCATTGTCCAGGAACAACCGCTTGTATCAGTCACCGTTGCCACAAGTCGCGTGTCTGTGGTGATGGATCGCTGACATTCCGTACTACCATCTGACCACTGACATTGCCCGTTTGCAGGACGTTCGATACTGACAACGATCGAATCGCCGATACATGCATGGAGCGTATCGCGTGCAACTGGCTGCCAATTGCGTCCATCGTACCAGAGGTACCGCAGAGTGGGGCGCGGTGTGACGATAACAGTGTGCGGCAGTGATTCGATCGTGCATCCGTTAGTGTCTTCGACCACTGCATAAAACGTTCCGCTGACGCTCACCCAGAGTGTATCACCACTTGCGATCAACCCGCCGCGATTGTCGAGCCAAACAGCACTGTGATAACGCCCGCGGACAACCAAACCTATGCGCTCACCATCGCAGATGCGGAGTGAACGGCGCGGTGCAATCGTGTCAAGTCGTACAGGCTCGGTCGAAGCTGCGTTGATAAGGACAGTATCGCTTGTGACTGTGCAGCCACTGTGCGATGTAGCAGTGAACCAGTATCTACCTGGTGATGTCACGGTAAGACGTGGTGTGGTGTTCCCCGTATTCCATTGGATCGAGGTGATGTTGGCACTATCGCGTGTCCACAGCTCGATGCTTTGACCTGCACAAATGACGCGATTGGGCGACGATGTCGCGATGCTCGGTGTAAACGTACACAGTCGGAAAAGGAAACAATCGCTGCGATTCGATGGAGTAGTGCTGGCGCGATACTGCGGATTGATCAGTGGCTCGAAATCGGTGCTCCGTGTTTCTCCTGTGCCGATAATGTCGCCGTTTGGCAGCAATGCTGCAGCGTAGAGGATATCGTCACCTGCACCGCCGAACGTCGTTGACCAGAGATTCTGTCCGTCGCGGAAAAGAGCGATGAATATGTCGTCGTTCCCGCGTGGCGTCCAGAGAATACTCCGACGGCGCGGGAAATCAGGTGACGAAGTGCTTCCGGCGATTGCAACACGCCCATCAGGTAGAAGCACAACGCTAAATCCAGATTCAGCAAGTCGTCCACCCCAGAACGATGCCCACACTGGTACTCCTCCTTCGCTAATGCATGCGATGAATGCATCGTTGTAGCCGCTCTTGGTTGGCTGCGCGATGCTATCCCCGACAATTGGGAAATTCTCGCTCGAGGTTGTGCCGACGACGAAAAGCTTACCATTCCAGTACCCAATACGATTAGCTAAGTCATAATCGTCGCCGCCGAGAAAGCTTGCCCAGATTCGACGTCCTGCACTGTTAAGCGCAATGATGAATGCATTGTCGAGAGCCGGTGCACGAGTCTGGAATGCATTGGCGGTTGGGAAGTCACTGCTGACCGTAACACCAGTGACAAAGACACTGCCACTTGGGCTTGTCGTCACTCCATACGCTTCGTCGAAGCCAGTGCCGCCGTAGTACGTTGCCCACTGTATTTGGAGTGACTGTGAGGAGAGGGCAACGATGAAAATATCATTTTCGCCAGCAAGGGTCGCTTGCTGTGCCTGTGCGATCGGGAAGTCTGGGCTGTTTGTCCGACCAACTGCGATAAGAGTGCCATCGCGGCGAAGTGCGAGAGCATTGACAAGTTCCTCTCGATTTCCACCGAGAAATGTTCCACGCACGAACGTACCGTCTGTGGTAAATGCAAGTACAACTGCATCGAAAGCACCACCGGCGCGATTCGATTGTGGTGGATCAAGAATTACCGATGGACTGCTCGACCATCCGCCAACGTAGAGCATCGAGCCATTGCAGACAATCGCCTTCGCCACTTCGTCGCGTTCTCCGCCAAAGTATGTTGACCACAAGTGACGACCGTCGGCGGTGAACTTCGCGATGATCATATTCTGCCGCCCACGATTGATGGATGTTCCGCGCAAGGGAAAGTCAATACTCAGTGAGTTGCCAGCGATATAAATGTTACCTGCTGCATCAGTTGCTACGTCACCGGCTGCGTCCTCTTGGGAACCACCAACATAGCTTGACCACACAATCGCTGGATCCACAACAATCGGCAGTGACGGATCGACATTACCCACAATCCGATAACCAAATGTGGTATCGCTGGTGATGCGGTAGGTAGCAGAAAGGTGTTGAGTGCGTCCATCGGGCAGCAGTTGTACAGCAATCGGAGCTTCGTCAAGAAAATGTTCGGACGGGCTAAAAATATCCAGTGATCCGTTGCCGTGGCGACTACTTGAAAGGCGTGCACCACGCAGCACAAACTGGAAATGTTCAAGTGCTGCTGGTGTCTGTGCAATCACATCATACTTGAGTCGATGAGGTGTCCAGTACAGCACAACATCCACGCCAGGAGCAACATCAGCGTATCGAATTGCATCGAATGCGCGCAATAGGCGTTGCGTGGTACCAGTGATCACACGGTACTGTTCGCAGCGTTGCTTCATTGGTACGACAGTGCTGGGACCCGACGGAAAATCCAGATCGAAGCGTTCTAGTTCGATGGAATCACCACTGGGGCGAACACCAACAATACTGATCCCATCGGCGCGACAATAGATACGCATGGACCCTATGCGTCCGACGAACAATGCATCGGTGGATTCAAGAAAACCGCGGTTGAAAACGATCGGGGTGCTACCAACCACCGACGGCAGGAGCAACGTTGTCGCCACCAATGCATAAATCTTCATTCTCATCGCTGGTGCCACAGTGTTTCTGTGCTCATGCACCGAGCAAAATACGAATGGGGACTACAGTCGCTGGTAGAGCTGTTCGTAGAGTGGCACAATGCAGTCAATCGAAAAGCGTTCCACTGCATGACGCCGGGCAGCGTTGCTAAAACGCTGCCATTTTGTACCATTCGTTGCCAGTTCAATACAGTAGCGCGCCATGCGCTCAATATCGCCCGGCTCGGCAAGGTAACCTGTCTGGCCGTGAGCGACAACTTCGGGAATGCCACCAACATTAGAAGCGACAACTGGTACGCCACAACTGAGCGCTTCCAATGCTGCCAGACCGAAGCTTTCATTTTGACTGGGGAGTAAGAAAATGTCGGCTGTCGAGAGCAATTCTGCCGTTGCCATGACTTTGCCCACAAAACGCACATGCTCGCAGAGGCTCAACGAACGGCATAGCTTTTCTGCTTCAGCGCGATCGGGACCGTCGCCAATAAGCACAAGGCATGCGTTAATACCTTGTGTACGCACAGCAGCGAGGATATGAATTGTATCGGTGACTCGCTTGACCGGACGGAAATTCGATACGTGCATCAACACGACATCGGCATCGCCAGCAAGTTGTGTGCGTAATGCGGCTGTATCGTATCGCGTGCGGTCGTACACTGTTGTGTTTACAAAGTTGGGAATAACTGCGATGTTCTGGCGGTCGGTGAACAGCTGTGTAGTTCGATCTCGCAGATAGGATGAGACACAAGTGACAGCATCAGAGGCTTCAATCGAAAACTTGACCAGCGGATGGAAGCCAGGATCAAGACCGACAAGAGTAATGTCGGTACCATGAAGAGTTGTCGCTACCCGTAACGGAATACCATCGCGCTCGAGGACGTGTTTTGCTAAAAAACCGCTGATAGCGTGTGGAATAGCGTAGTGAACGTGAAGAACATCAAGCTGCTCGTATCGTGCGACATCAATAATTTTGCCAGCAAGAGCGAGCGTGTACAGCTGGTGCTCCATCAATGGATAGCTTGGAATTTCTACTTCGTGGAAGCGAATGTTCGCTTGGAACCGATCCAACCGAGACGGTACGGCATAGGAAATGAAGTGCACGCGCCAGCCACGCTGAGCAAGTGCCATTCCCAGTTCCGTTGCAACCACACCGCTACCGCCATATGTTGGGTAACAAACCATACCGATGTTCATGAGCAATCGGTGCAATGAGTGAAACAACAATTCTCTACTACACGCTCTCGGGCGAGTCGCGACAAGAGGTAGCCGTCAAAGATTCTCGATTTATTGCGACTGCCGTTCCGATCGTGAGCAAAGAAGACGCACTCGTCCATGTCGAGCGTGTACGGCAAGTGTTCCCGAACGCAACCCATCACTGTTACGCCTATAGGATCGGTCCAGGGGGATTGGAGTACCGCGCATGGGACGATGGCGAACCCAGTGGAAGTGCAGGCAAGCCAATTTTGTTTGTCATCCAGAAACACCGACTCAGCGATATACTCGTTGTCGTTACCCGCTATTTTGGCGGAAAAAAGCTCGGTATTGGTCCGCTGGCGCGTGCCTACGCGCATGCGACCGAAAAAGTCCTTGCCCTTGCTGAACGTATTCCTGTTGTGCGATACCGGCGCGTACGAGTGTTCTGCTCATATCCAGATGTTGACGCGGTAGCGGCACTTCTACGGCGTCACGCACTCGACTTTGATGCTGAGTACCGTGATGCGGTCGAATTTGATGCACGTATTCGTGAAGCTGCTCTCGATGCGTTTGCGATAGAGCTAAGCGATGTGACAAGCGGCCGAGCTGGGTTTATTATCGTCGAGCAATCGTAGCGAGGATTGCTTCGTCTATGTGCTCTAACGATCTATCACAAGAGTTTCGTTTTCCTATGCGCAAATCTACCAGTACCGATCCACTCGATTACGAAATTTTGATTCGCCGCTACGACATGGGCAATCGCTACGCGTCGTATTGTCCACAGCTGGGCGAGATGATCAAAGGCACGAGCCATCAAGAAGTCGAGGAAGCGATGAAATGCCGTATCCTCGAGCATATCGAAGGGCTTAAGCAACGCTCAGCCGATCAAGCCGAAACCAACGCATAAAAAGTGTTTGGTTTATGCAGCATTTTTTCTGATTTTCGCGCCGCACATTCGTGCGCAGTGATTTCACCTTACTAACGTTTGTTGATGAACATACCTGAAACGCTTCGCTACACACGAGAGCACGAATGGATTCGCGTCGAAGGTACCACCGGATGGATTGGCATCACCGACCACGCTCAAAGCGAACTGGGTGATGTTGTGTACGTTGATATTCCTGCCAGCCTCGATCGGATCGAACAAGGAAAAGTCTTCGGTACAATCGAAGCTGTCAAAACCGTTGCTGATCTCTATGCACCGTGTACGGGAAACGTCCTTGAGGTCAATGCGCAGCTTGCAAACACGCCAGAAATCATCAACCGTGATTGCTACGGCGAAGGTTGGATTTTGAAAGTCAAGCTGGAAAATCCAGCTGAAGTTGATAGCCTTATGGATGCAGCAGCGTATCGTGACTACATCGGCGCTGGCACGTCGTAGTTCTGACACGAGTAACTCTGCACAATGACGATGGAGCTGGTTTTGGTGATTCATAGCCATCTTCGATGGCTTGTTGCCATCGGGATCATCGGTGCACTCTTAGCGTCTCTTTTTGCAGTGGCACGGCGGCAGTGGCTGACCTTTGAACGCTGGACAGTACGTGTCATACCGTGGATGCTCACTCTGCAACTGCTGCTGGGGCTTATTCTGCTGGTTGGCAGTGGAGCGACGCTCGGGTGGGACATGCCAGCTCTTCGACCGCAAGTAGAACATGCAACAACGATGATCGTGGCCGTAGGTATTTCGCACATGTTGCCGCGTATGCTCCGCAATGCTGATGTGCGACGAAGTGCAAACCGTGCCGCGTTAGCGATACTCGGAATCGGTGTATTGGTGTTTATCGGTGTCGTGCGTCTGCGCGGCCTTGTGTACTGGATGCCGTTTTAGCGTCGGCTCAACGAGGCCAACCGCATGCACACCAGGTCCTGCACATTGCGTGCGACAGACTCCGGCACGAACAAGTGGTTGATCATGACCACCACGCAGAGTACTTCGCCATCGCGAGTAGTGACGTAGCCAGCCAAGTTTGATACGTTTTCCAGTGTACCTGTTTTAGCTGCAACGTTGCGTTCGGCGATGGTACCGACCATGCGTGTACGGAGTGTACCAGTTTCGCCCGGTCGTGCAAGTGAACCGACCACATCCGATCGCCAGGGACTTCGCCAGAGATGCCACAGCAAACGCGCCAGCAGATTGGGTGTGCACAGATTCAATCGCGATAGACCGCTACCGTCACTCATTGTCAGTTCCTCACTCGGCAAACCATTACGCTGGAGCATGGCGCGGACGTAATCGGTGCCTGCATCGAAACTACCGATACCGCTGCTTTCCTTCCCAATTGTTTTCAGGAGCATTTCTGCGCAGAGATTATGGCTGGTACGGTTCATCACTGCCACAATGGAACGCAGCGGGGCAGAAGCATACTCACTGAGAACAGGCAGGCGGGGATAAAGAATCGGCTCTCCCCACTCTGCAGCTGTAAATACACTCCCGCGCACACGAATCTGGTGTTTTTCGAGTGCATCGCGTAAAAGGATTCCAACATAGCTGGCAGGGTTATCGACGGGGATGTCTAACTCCAGTGGTGCCGACGACATGCTCGATGCACGTGGTACCGTGCCGTGCAATTCGACAATTGCTGATCCAAATTCGCGCACCGGTACTATCTCTGCTGGAAGGTCACTGACAGAGGTGACTACTTCGCTAAGAATGCGGACCGCATTCCCACCGCGCACAAGATGTGCGTGAGCAAGTTTGCCGGAAGATGTGTCGGCGGTGATAGCAACACGAACGCAGTTGTCGTATGCTGCCAATGACGATACCGGCGGCGAGTATGGCATGACAAAATCATCCCACATCCACCCACGTCCGTACCGCACAGCGTCGAAGTACGAGTCGTCGCAGATGATATTGCCTTTGATCGTTGTGATGCCGAGGGAGTCGAGCGCTGTAATCCACCGTGCAAAGACTGAATCAGGGACATTACCAAAGGTGTCGCTCCATGTGGGATCGCCGCTACCACGCACGATAAGATTTCCCTCGAAATCACCGCCTTGACGAATGCGTCCATCCAAATACATTCGCGTTGTGAACCGAAAATCTGAACCGAGTAACTCCAGAGCTGCGGCTGTCACAAAGAGCTTCGTCAGCGATGCGGGCACAAATGCTTTCCCATCGTTGAAGCGGTAGAGGAATTCGCCTGTTTCTGTTGACAGCACGCAGACTCCAATGTGCGCAGCAGCGATATCACGATTTTTCAGCAGCGCATCGAGATCGGCTTGCAGCTCTCGTATCGGTGAACGCTGAAGTACGGGTTCCCGATGTCGGACTGAATCAGTCCGGCGTATTGGTTGTGTCGGTTGCGCCATGCTCACCATTGAGGCAAGCGCCGACATCAGCAGAAACCTGTGCATTATTGCCATAGTGCATCCACAAGAGTCTGGGCTTGGGCAAGGTGTTCGGGAGTGGCTACAACTGCGGCGGCATCAAGAACGTCGGATAGTACGTTGCGCTCGACGCCAAGGGCTACCAGTGCTTGCATGTGCGAACGAAGCTGCACGTTCCAACCACCGACGATGAGTGAAACAACAGCACACATCTCGCGCTCGATCAACGTTAGAAGCGTTGGACGCGAGAGCACTTTTCCGTATCCCTCGATGATTGTCCACTGATGAAGTTGTGGAGAAAGAGCGTCGAGTAACGTTCGTACTCGAGGCGTCATCTCGCCGTAAATACGTTCAAACAATGCCGTACCGCGCCGTTCGAACAGCGTAACATCATACTGTTCGATAAGAGGGGTTCGCAACTCTCTATTGCATCGCTCGGCAGCTCGATGTGCTGCCTTGAGAGCTTCGATAGCAGCGGGGAAGCCGGCGAACAAGTACGTCTGCAATAGTGCTTCTACGAGCTTTTCGGCAGCACCATCGGATGAGAGGTATCGTGCACTTGATTCCTCGACGAGAAAAACATCACCAGCAGTTTCGCCTGCGACCGCGACAAAGAGTAGCAATGTCCTCTCATCGAGCGTGCGAAGCGAGTCAAGCAACAGATCGAGCGCGATGTGCGGAACTATACCCATAGCTCTGCCAATTGTAGTGCGAGTCGTTCGAGCCCACGTCTGCGATGCGATAGCTGATGTTTCTCGTGTGGTTCCATTTCTGCGAATGTTCGGGTGTGTCCATCAGGAAGAAATAGCGGATCGTATCCGAAACCACAGGTGCCGCGCATTACATCCGCGATGGTACCCGTGCAAACACCCTCTGTCAGTATTGTGCGAAGCCTATCACGGTAGCAAATCACTGTGCGGAACTGTGCACGCCGATTGGTTACACCCGATAGTTTCTCGAGCAACAACTGGTTGTTCTCTTCTGCTGTTGCCTCATCACCGGCAAAGCGTGCTGTGCGAACGCCTGGCTGTCCTCCCAATGCGTCAACTTCGAGTCCGGTATCATCGGCAATTGTCGGTAGAAGCGTTTGCTCGAAAACAGCAGATGCCTTGAGATACGCATTTTCTTCGAGCGTAGAACCGCTTTCCTCGACATACCATGAGCCGAGTACATTGGATGCTGGAATGATTTCAAGTGGCTCGGCTACTACAGCATGCAGAATGATACAAAGCTCTTCGATCTTTGCTGGATTCGATGAGGCAAGAATCAGTCTCATCGCGGACGAAAAAGGTGATACATGATAATGCCCGCAGCAACAGCTGCATTGAGCGAGTCAAATGAGCCCGCGCCTTCAATCGTAACGCGATCGGTTACATGCTCTTCGACGCTTGGTGAAAGTCCGTATGCTTCACTACCAATAACGAGCACATGAGGCTTGTCGGGCACAGACAGTTGTGCCAGTGGCATGCCACCATGTGCAACTGCTCCAATGATGCTGTGAGTCGTAGCCATTGATGCAAGAAACGTATCGAGGCGCTGCTCAGTTGTGTGAAGATGGAATAATGCACCCATCGTTGCTCGAACAAATTTTGGATGATAGCGATCCACGCTATTGTTGCCGAATACAAGCTGACGATAGCCGAACAACAGGGCAGTCCGCGCTATCGTTCCTGCATTGCCGGGATCGGCAACTCCGTCGAACGCGATGATATTACCAGCGGATGGCTGCTCGTCGGGGTACTCGACGATGGCAAGCATGCCTTGGGGGGACTTTGTATCTGCAAGCCGAGCGAAAACTTGCTGGTCAATAGCATACACCGGGACCCCTCGGTCGCGGAATACTTTGACGAGTGCAAGATGTTCGTCAGCCGCTGTTCTGGTACAAAGGAGGAAGCGAGCGCGGTAGTGGGAACGGGCAAGTTCCTCGACCGTGCGAATGCCCTCAGCGATAAACAAGCGATCTTCCTCGCGGTGGCGTTTCGTGTGAAGGCGAGCAATCCGACGAATGTGCGCTTTTGAAAGTAGCGGTAGCTCCATATTTGCAGTGATTGTGGCGCGAATTTACACCAGCAATCCGATGATACCAGCGGAACTGCTTCGAAAAAAACGCGATGCTATGCCGCTCGATCCGAGCGAGATTTCTTTTTTGGTCCACGGTATCGTTGATGGTACGATTACGTCGGCGCAAGCGGCTGCATTCTTGATGGCAGCATGTATTCGTGGACTGGACATCGGAGAAACCATTGCTTTGACTGACGCAATGGCTCGTAGTGGTGTGCGCTACGATTGGCAACACATCGGCTATGCTGTGGATAAACACTCAACTGGTGGGGTGGGAGATAAGCTCTCGCTTCTTGTGGCGCCAATCGTTGCTGCTGCTGGCGCTATTGTACCGATGATGAGCGGACGCGGACTGGGACATACCGGCGGAACAGTGGACAAGCTCGAATCGGTCGTTGGATTTCGTGTCATGCTTGACGACGACCAGATTGAAGAGCAGTTGCACACTCTTGGGGTGGTAATGCTGGCACAAAATCAGCGTCTTGCTCCAGCCGATCGAATCCTCTACTCGTTGCGCGATGAAACCGGGACGGTTGAATCGATTGGACTCATTACTGCCTCGATCTTGAGCAAAAAAATTGCCGAGGGTACACGTGGATTGGTGCTCGATGTAAAAGTCGGACGCGGTGCGTTCATGCAACGTCTCGACGAAGCGTGGAAGTTAGCGGAAACGCTCGCAGATGTCGGTCGTGGCGCAGGACTCGATGTGCAGGTCTTTATCACTGATATGGATGATCCGCTTGGCAATGCGGCGGGCAATTGGGTTGAGGTTGTCGAAGCAGAGCGTGCGCTTGCTGATCTATCTGCAAGTCCGCGTGATATCGCCGACCTGACGCTACATTTGTCAGGGGCGATGTTACAGCTTGCAGGTATTGCGCAAACCCTGGAAGAAGGTATGGCGAATGCCGAAGCCGTCTGGCAGTCGGGTGCTGCATACGAACGGTTTCACCAAATGATACGTGCCCAAGGTGGTAATTGGAATGTATCCGTGGAGCGCTATGCAAATATTCCAACGTGTGTGGTGGAAAGCTCTCGCAGTGGCTACGTCGCTGGATTCGCGACACGGTTAATCGGACTTACGCTTGTCGAACTCGGTGCTGGGCGGCGCCGTGCTAACGATTACGTTGACCCAGCGGCGGGGATAGTGTTCCACGTGCGGCGTGGCGATTGTGTCGAGGTAGGAACTCCATTGGCAACGATCTACGCTTCCAACCCATCGCACATAGAGCATTGTGCATACCAGCTATCGGCATGCATCGAGATTGCCGACGAACCACTACCACCGCGCGGTCAGCTTGTCCTTGAACAGCTCTCTTAAGTTTTCGTTAACCAGTATTGTCGGCTGGAAGGTGCTGACTCCCACGAAAAAGGGGCAACTCGATCAGTTGCCCCTGATACTACTATCAGCACAAATGACTGTATGGCTTTATTACGACCAGATCACATCCTCATTACATCGCTTTCTTGACAGCGTCAACGAAATAGCTTTTTGTGTTGGCGCCGATGATTGTTTGTTTATGGTTGCCATTGCGATCGAAAATGAGTGTCGTGGGAATTGCGTTGATCGGTGCAATGATCGTGTATGCTTCGGCGATACTCTTTGTCGAAAACGTTGAGCTCGGAACAATGTTGATATACGTGACACCCTTATCGGTCACGAAGTTGAGGACTTTACGTTTTGCATCGGCGCCATCGTCGAGCGATACACCGACAACGACAACATCACTTGCCATTTCACGAGATAGTTCGACAATATCGGGGATTTCCCGACGGCAAGGAGGACACCACGTCGCCCAAAAGTTCAGGAACACCACTTTACCCTTCGCATAGTCTGAAAGACGAATAGTCTTTCCACTGGCATCTTTCCACGTAATGTCAATGAGCTTGCCCGCGGCTGGTTTGGCAACTGCGACAGCATCAACGACGTAGTCGGCAGGCCCCGCAGGAGCATCAGGTGCAACCTGCGAAGAGAATGACTGCTGAACACTTGCCAATGCTGACTGCTCTACGCGTTCGGTAGAGAGCTTGTTGCAGGAGCTTAATGCAAGTGCTACTACAAGTATTATCGCCGCATAAATTTTCATGACGCGCCTTCTACAAAATAGGTGGCTAAAATATCTTTCGGGACATTTGCGACGACCGAGCAGTACACTGATTGTACGCGCCAGAACATCCAGGAGCCTGCAGAGACATTTTCCGCGTACCATTTGCCAGTGTGCACGTATGGCTCGACCGATGCAGGTACCGCTAAAATACCGCGTTCGAACAGTTCTTCTGGTGCTTGGTACATGTAGATCAGCGTGTCGCCACGACGATAGACAAAATGTGCAAGCTTGGTGCCGTTGTGTTCGGACACCACTCCCCCGACGAGCGTTGCTTTGAATGGCACATCCACGAGTCGGTACGAGATACCTTGGGAGCGGAAAAATTCGGCAAGTGTCGCAAAATCATTTGTGGCTTTTGCCACGGTGAGTTTGCCACCAACAATCGCTTGAAAATTCTCCAATGATTCGGTGCGGAAATCAACTGCTCGCTGTTGCCACGGAGCAAGGATGAAGAACACGATTGCGGCAACAGCTGCGACTGCTGCCGATAGCCAACGCACCGGTAAACGCACAATCCCGGATGCACTTACCGTATGTCGCGGAATTGGTGTAATGTCCAAGTTAGATTGTCGTTCTATCTGCCGCTGTGCAGCGATTCGGATGCGCTGTCGAGTTGCGCGCAGTAATGCCACGTATGTTTCGATACGCGGGTCCTGTTTGCAAAGTTCACGGTAGTGCTCCATTTCCTCACTTGTCGCACGACCGTCGGCAATAGCAATCAGGAAATCTTTATCGTCGAATTTCATTGGAAATCTCCCTCGCTGGTGGTGTCAGATTCGATGTCGAATCGCTCGGAAGCACGCTTGATGTCATAGCCGTGGGTGCGTGCGTACTCCATTAGCCGTTTTGCAAGAGCTGCTCGTGCGCGATGCAATCGTGATCGGACAGTGCCAACTGGACAGCCGAGAAATTCAGCGGCCTCTTCGTAGCTAAAATCCTCGATGTCGCAGAGTATCACGACAGTGCGGAATTCGTCCGAAAGTGAATCGAGAGCGGTCAGCACCTCATCGTCGAGCGAACGGTCAAGTTGTTCGGCGAATGGATCGCTCGACGGTACATCGTCTGGTCGAAGTGTTTCGTAGAACTCTTCGATCTCTTCGTACGATACTGATTCGCCGCTGCGCTTATCGCTACGGTACTTATTGATGAAGGTGTTTTTGCAAATTGTCAGTAACCACGCTTTCGCATTGGTACCGGGCGTGAAGCTATCGAGAAAGCGAAATGCTTTGAGGTACGTTTCTTGGACTAAGTCGTCAGCATCGTCTGGATCTCGGCACAGCCGCAGCGCAAATGCACGAACTGCTGCCATCTGCGGAACTAATTCTTGCTCAAATAGAAGCGTTCGTTCAGCGTGCGTCATCGGTATCGGTTCGGCGTGTGACTGCAGCGAAATTACTTCCGGCATTGCTTGCATCAGTAGTGTGGCAACGTTCATGACAGCTATCATTGATCGTTATTCAACGATGACAAACGCTCGTGCAGTGAGCGTAGTTCCATACTGCAGTATCAATTTTGCCATGTACAGATGTTACACCATCGGGTCAGAATAATGACACCGAAGATGCCCCAGCCCTTGCCCATAGAACAGCTCCGCTGGCGATGTGATGAACGGATTTTTCACTTCCGGACAACAAAAGAACTGGTGCCACTGCGAGGAATCGTCGGTCAGCAGCGTGCGATTGAGGCAATCAAACTTGGTGCAGCAATTGAGTCGCGGGGCTTCAACATTTTCGTGATGAGCTTGTTAGGGACAGGGAGACTGACAACCATCAAGCAGGTACTCGAACCAATTGCACAGCAACGACGTGATCTGTATGATTTTGCCTACGTACACAACTTCTCGAATCCTTCGATGCCGCGCCTGCTGCGTTTTCGGGCGGGACGCGCTCGTCAATTCAGCAAAGCGCTTGCCAGCACGATCGAGTTCTTGCGTGGTCGTATTGTGCAGCTATTCCGCGAGGAATCATTTCAGCGAAGTAGGAGTGCGATTACACAACGTTTTCGCAGTCGAGAGGCTGCCCTGATCGAACAGTTCAACAAACGTATTGCACCGCAGGGTTTTACTCTTGCGCAAGTAGCAGATGCTGACGGTACAACTCGCTACGAACTGATGGCACTGGTTCGTGGCAAACCTACATCAGTCGATGAAATTGCGCAACTGGTTAGCCAAGACAAGCTCAGTCAAACTCGTGCAGAACGGATCATCCGCACCTACATGAAACTTCGTGAAGAGCTCGTCAGCATGAGTTACGAAGGGCAGGAGATGCAACGAGCATACGAGCAAGCACTCATCGAACACGCACGCAAAGCGGCTGGTATCATTATCACGGCAGCGTTCGACGAATTACACATGCGCTTTTCCGAAGAAGCGGTTGGCGATTTTCTTCGCGATTGTGAACGTGACTTAATCGCGAATGTCGAAATGTTTTCGCCCCAGTTTGCCACCGATGGTGACCACCAATTACCCGATGGGCGATTGCTGGTTGATAAGCTCAAGGAGTACACGGTCAATATCATTGTGGACAATGCGCAAACGCTATCAGCACCAATTATCATTGAGGCATTTCCGACTTACACAAACTTGTTCGGAACGATTGAACGCCGGTACGACCGCAGTGGGATGGTCCACACTGATTTCACGATGATCAAAGCAGGTACCGTGCTGCGCGCCGACGGAGGCTATTTGATCGTCAATGCCAGTGATATCCTTGCCGACCCACAGGTGTGGCATACACTCAAGCGTGTGCTGCTCTATGGAAAACTCGAGATTCAATCCCCTGATGGTGGTGGGGGAGGACTTGTTCTTAAACCTGAACTGATTGACGTCAATGTCAAAGTCATCATGCTTGGTGATTATCAGACGTACTTGGCACTATCGGCACTGGAAGAAGATTTCAACAAGATGTTCAAGGTCGCTGCCGAGTTCGATTACGAAACAGACCGCAGCGAAAAGATGTTGCAGAACTACGCTCGATTCGTCGCGCGCCTTGTTGAGGAAGAAAACGTGCTTCATGCCCGTCCATCAGGAGTTGCAGCGCTCATCGAGTGGGCGGTCGAACGTGCAGAAGATAAAAGCAAAATCACAATCAATTTCAGTGATGTTTCCGATGTTATTCGTGAGGCATCGTTTGTAGCGCGTCGGCAGCGCAAAAAGTATTTCGATCGTGCATGTGTTGAGGAATCGCTTCGATTGCGACGTCAGAGGACGGAGCTCCAGGATGTCAAAATCAAAAGTCAAATCCTCCAAGGTGTCCTGATGATCTCGACGAAAGGGGAACGGGTTGGCCAAATCAATGGATTGACAGTGTACTCAACGGGCTTAGTCTCGTTCGGCAAACCAGCACGCATCACTGCGTCCACTGGTGCGGGTAATGCAGGCATTATTGATGTTGAGTACGAAGCGTCCTTGGGTGGCAATATCTATCGCAAAGGGGTACTGACAATACCGGGATTGCTGCGCGAATATTTCGGGCAACGGCGTCCGCTTGCGTTATCGGCAAGCATCAGTTTCGAGCAGAACTACGGAGGCATTGACGGCGATAGCGCCAGCTTAGCTGAGCTGTATGCAATTCTATCGTCGCTGGCACGTGTGCCGCTTCGCCAATCGGTAGCGGTAACTGGCAGCATCAACCAGAAGGGGGATGTCCAGCCTGTCGGTGGCATCAATGAGAAAATTATTGGTTTTTTCGAAATCTGTCAGCAGCATGGGCTCGATGGAACGCATGGTGTAATCATTCCGCAGCAGAATGTTGCTGACCTGATGCTTCCTGACGAAGTGATCGCTGCTGTCGAGAAAGAACTCTTTTGTGTTTGGGCAATCGGTTATTTTGCCGAAGGAATTCCGATTCTGACGGGTATGGAAGCAGGTGAGATATTGCC
>JAOAEV010000065.1 GCA_026416585.1 Chlorobiota bacterium
AAATGCGCCTCCGAGAGCCTGTTCGATACGATCATTGAGCCGGATGCGATGCATCTCCCACGCCCGGAGAATCATGTTTGTTATAGCCAGTGGTGTTGATTTACCATGACCAATAATGACGACACCACGAACTCCAAGCAGCGGTACCCCACCGTATTTCTGGTAATCAAAATCAGCGAGCATTCGCCGGAGCATCGGCGCAATCACTGCTACGGCAAGTTTTGCAAGAAAGCTCCGCTCACTAAAACGACGCAGTACAGCTTTGAGCATCGGCATAATGCTTTCGGCAAACTTGAGCACGACATTCCCGGTAAATCCATCGCAGACGATGACATCTGCTTTGCCACCGAAGATATCTCGCCCCTCAACATTTCCTATGAAATTGACTCCATCACGGACCAAAAGCTCGTATGCTTGGCGAACCGTTTCGGTTCCCTTGCTCGGTTCTTCTCCAATATTGAGTAATCCAACACGAGGGCGTTCGACACCACCAACAAGCTGAGCGTAGAGACTACCCATGATGGCAAACTCGTAGAGAAATTGAGATTTGACCTCCGCATTGGCTCCAACATCAAGCACAAGACATGGTTTACCGGTGAGTGTCGGGAAGAATGCTCCAATTGTCGGGCGCGCGACACCGCGAATGCGTCCTAACAAAAGAGTGGCAGCCGAGAGGACCGCACCTGTATTGCCCGCGGAGATAAACGCATCTGCTCGATTGTTACGCAACAGCTCAAGACCCTGGACCAGCGAAGACTGCGACTTTGTGCGAACAACGGTCGCCGGATCATCATGCATTGTTACAGCATCAGGGCTATCAACAATTTCGACCGTCTGCGGCAAGTTCTTGCCCAAACGCTGCAGTTCCAATTCGATGCGAACTCGGTTCCCAACAAGCAGGAGTGTGTGCTCGACTCCACGAGCACTGAGCGATGCACTCGCTTGGATAGCGCCGCCGAGTTCATTCTGTGGTGCATTATCGCCCCCCATAGCATCGAGGACGACACGAAAGCAATCACCCACCGATCAACATCTGTGTGGTGAGGATTCGGTCAAGATACTTGAAGCACTTTGCGACCGTTGTAATAGCCGCATTCCGTGCACACAGCGTGCGCCAGCTTTGGCGATCCACAATTCGGACATACCGCACTGGTATGGGGCGCCGCTTTGTAGTGTGTGCGGCGCTTATCACGGCGAGATTTCGAATGGCGTCGCTTGGGATTGGGCATTGTACTCGTTTTATGATTGTGACAAGTGTTTTCGTCAATCGCTGAATCGTATTTTGTTCAATGCGCTCCATGGATTATCCGTGCGCGTTTGAGTCTGATGAACATGAGCAGTATCGCCCAAAACGTCTTGGGCATACTCAGCAAAGCTCATGTGCCGAAACTGCGGGGCAACACGCTTGATTGGCAATCGAACCGATAGCTCTTCTGCAATGTCAGACGTAAGGTCCACGAACGTATCATCTTCACGAAGTATCCGAAGCGCGTAGGGATCGTCATCGATCCGTTGCTGCGGATTAGGTTGACGCAGATACAACTCTGTGTCTTGCACGAACGATAAGGCAAACTCTGCTTCAATCGCTTCATTGAACTGCTCCAGCGAGTAATCGCAGGTCATGTGTGCTGTTCCTTGCACAGCAAGCTGCAGGACAAGCTTTTTGCCTGTTTTATGCAAGACGCCCGATACACGAATGTCGCCGATGAACTCTGGAAAAATTCCATCAACTTCGGTCACCGGAACAACAAGCGCGATTGGATGTTCACCATTCGAAAGTCCGTTGATTGGAATCCGCACCATCGTTCATCTGTTCATGCGTTTGTGGCGACCGAAAACGCAGTGCAAATATACGGACGAAGCAACACCGACAGGTTCTACTTGCAGTCGAGTTGTTTGAGGTTTTTCCGTGCTACTTCAAGTTGTGGATTCAATCGCAATGCTTCGCGATAATACTTGCATGCGCTGTCACGATCACCAATTCCTTGATACCCGACAGCAAGAAACAACGCTGCTTCCGCGCGAGCCGAGTCGGTTTTGAACCACTCTTGCGCAGCTGCTTTTAGCTCGTCAAACTGTTTTGCTTCGAGCAGATACTGACAATACAGCGTGTAGATTAGGTTTCTATCAGACGGTGCTTTTGCTCTCGATAGCCCGCCGCGGAGGACCTCAAGTGATTCTTCAATTTTTGCACCAGTAGATTTGAGCGATGCAGCCAGCAGGCGATATGTAAACACAATGCTGGAATCGAGTGATAGAGACTGCCGGAGCACTTCGATAGCTTCTGCCGGGCGATTTGCCGAAAAAAGAGTTGCCCCCATCAGCGTGTAAATCCGTGCTGCATTAGTATCTGCGCAGTTACCCAAATAGCGCCGGTAGAGTGTTATCGCGTCGTCGTACTGTTGATGCGTGCGATACAATTCTGCAAGTCTGTACATCGTAAGACAGCGTGTGGAATCCACATCCACAGCTTTGCGGAGTACGGCAATAGCGGTAGTTGTGTCGCCGGAAAGGATGAGAGCATAGCCATATCGCTCACGGTCGAGTGTGTTCTCGACCAGTATAGGTTGCTCCGTCACAAGCATACGATAGAGCGCTGCTGCATCAGCATACTTCTTCAACTCAAAGGCGCAGCGTGCCAACAACAATTGAGCCTTGTTGCGAACTGAGTCAATATTGTCGATTGCAAAACGCAGGTACTTCTCTGCCTCACTGCATTCTCCAATGCGCTCGAGTGACTGCGCAGCATACCACCGTGCAATCGTTGCATTAGGCGCATCGGGTCGAAGTTGAATGTATTTACGCAGCGAGCGTACTGCCTCTGCAAATCTGCTCGCGTAGAAAAAGATTTTCCCCTGTTCGAAATAAGCCCGCGCATAGGTTGAATCGCGCTGGATAATAGCAGCCCACTCCTGAAGCGAACGCGAGTAATACTCATTGGCGAGTGCATTGTCCACAACTTCGGCGTTTGCAAGGCGGAAATATACAAGTGCTAATTTTTCACGAGCAGCAAGATTATTCGGATCGAGTTTGATTGCCTGCTCGTAGTTGTCTTTGGCAAGTAGATACACACGCTGCGAGTAGTACAAATCACCTAATGCAAGAAAGCCATCAGGAATGCTTTTGTCCATCTCGCGTGCTTTTGTGATTTCAAGCTCAGCAGAACGTATTGAATCGGCAGCAAGGAGCGCTTGTCCATAGTCCAATCGCAGGTACACATTCTTTGGATTAGAGCGGATCGCGCGCTGCAAGATCTCAAGCGCTTGTTTATGATCCCCTGCCTCACTAAGAGCACGCGCATATCTGCGGATCGCCGTGATATTGCTGCGGTCGCGTTGATATGCCCGCTGATAGTATTCCAGTGCTTTTTTCGGGCTTTCCAGTTGTGTGTAGATCTCACCAGCCAACAGCAGTGCATCGATATCGGTTGGCTCACTTTGCAAGTAAAGCTCTACTTGGCGTGCAGCGTCTTCGTAGCGTTTTTCATTGTAGAGCTGCTGTACTTGATCCAGGTCGTTGGCATGCAGGGTAACGCCGAGCAATAGTAGTACCCACGCAAGGCGGATGATTGCTTGCATATCGTCAGTTATTCTTGTTCTACCAATGTAAAACGTGCATAGGCAGGAACGATGCCTGCATCGAGCATCGCGCGCTGCGGCTGTCGTTCATGTGCGATGCTGGAGACAATACCGAATGGAAAATTTTTCGCAGATTCAAACAAGTAGCCGTAGATAGGTACTCGAAATGGATAACGCTCCTTGATGATCGTTGCTGCATGAGGTGCAACTGCGATGCGATCACCTGTGACTGAATCGCGGATCACAACACGAAGAGCCCGAAGCCCTAAACTATCCTTCCGACGGAGAAACTGAGACAGCAGAACCACCCCAATATCTCCGCGGTGCTCGGCAAGCGCCAGCATTACACTATCACCATCGGCAACAGTCATGGCAGGAACACCGATACGACCACCCAACCGTGCAAGATTGGCAGTTACCGATGATGTTGGACCAGGAATAATCCACCGATACTGTGAAAGCGAGGTTGGTTTACCTTCGATGGTACGCTGAAGTACATATTCGCCTATAGTGTCGAGCGCTGATGTGCGCAGTACTGCAAATACAATGGCATCGGTGGCAATCAACAATCGCTGATGCTGCTCTATTGAGTACGCACGCAGGAGTGAATCTTCAACAGGCAGATAGTCTCGCGCAATAAACGCAGCACGAACTGTACCCGCAAGCAACCGACGCATCGCTTCGGATGCATCGAGCGTGTCCACGGCAATATGAGCTTCCTCATAGCGCGACCGGAACCATTCGATCTGTGGAGCAATCAAGCCGATAATCTCCCGATCACACGCAATCTGAGCCGAACCACGGAACAGTGTTTCACCTTCCTGCTGCTGTCCATTGCACGCAAAAAGCAATAACGTCCCAACAGCAGTAACACACAATTCAACAATCCTGTTCTTCATTCCTGTGAAT
>JAOAEV010000030.1 GCA_026416585.1 Chlorobiota bacterium
ACGCTTGGACTAAGGTTGCCCAAGATAGAGGAACACGCATTTTTGATCCTCCCAACTTTCCAGTGCAGCCATGCAGTGCAGAGCGTTGATAATGGCTGCCGCCGTAATTGTTAGTGGCATTACAGCTGTCGCTCAAGGGCAATTTCCCCTTGATGTGACGCTTACACAATTTCGCCATGATACAATACGTACGCGGGTGGAGCTATCCTATGCAATTGCGGACACCCATCTTCTGCACGTTCCGGTTGAACAGAGTGGTGTCCTGCGCTGTGCATTGGATCTGAGGGTAATTGTTCACAGTGTAGCGAGCACGGATACATTCAACATTATCCTCGAGGCATTTAAACCCGCTAACGATCGCAATCCGTTGCTGCTCATAGGAAAACGAGAGCTTCTTCTGTTACCGGAGCGCTACACGATTGAACTACTTATTCGTGATGCACTGCGCTCCAATAGTGCAATTCTACGGCGGAGCTATCCCATCGTAGTTCGATCGTTCCCGAATGAATACATTGCGGCAAGCAGTATCGAGCTGGCGCAATGGATCGCGCGGTACGACTCGCTCAATCCAGAGCAGCGCAATCGCTCGTTCGTCAAAAATGATTTTTATGTTGTTCCACTTGCAAGCGAAGTATATCACGGGACTGAACCAACTCTCTATGCGTACACCGAGCTGTACAATCTCGATCGGTGTCGTTGTGATACAATTCGATTGCGATATCGTGTGCTCGATGCAGCACTCAATGAAGTGTTCGACTTGCGATATAGCCGTCCGGTGGTCGGTTCAGCGCAAGCAGAGATTCTTTCTGTTTCGCTGGACGGTATGCCAAGTGGAGCATACTATCTTTCGCTCAATATCGAGCGCGATGCTAAGAGGGAGGAACAACTTGCACGTCAGCGCTTCTACCTCGTCAATCCTGAAATGCCACCACAACAACCGACGGTACTCAGCGAGGACGAGCTGTTCCTACAAAGTCCGTTCGCAACAATGGATGAAGCGCAGCTTGCAGTCGAAGTCGCGTCTGCTCGGTTTGTTGCTGGTGCCAATGAACTTGATGCATATAATCAGCTAACTGATCTGGCAGCGCGTCGGCGATTTTTGTTCCGCTTCTGGTTGCATCGCGATCCTGATCCACAGACGAATGTCAATGAACGATACGAAGAATTTCGCAAGGCACGTGAATATGCCGCGCAGTTTTATCCCACACCGCGCTATCCGGAAGGGTGGAATAGTGATCGTGGTCGCGTACTTCTCAAATACGGATTCCCGACACAAATCGATCGAGCATACTTCAACATGGATGGCGCACACCCGCATGAAATCTGGCGCTACGACAACATCCAAGGTGGAGTAATCTTCGTGTTTGTTGATCAGCAGGGAACGGGAAACTATGTACTGGTTCATTCAACAGCACTCTATGAAATCCGCAATGAAAATTGGTACCGACAGTTCGCTATGCCGAATTATCTCGATCCTAACGCACCGATCCGCTAATGCTGCATGAAACTGGTTATAGAGATTGCAAGTTGGCTTGCATGGAGAATCGGAAGACGTGGGCGGATAATTCTATCGCGCATTCTCGGCCGGTTGCTTTACGCTATCATTCCATCACGGAGGCGCATTACGCTCGATAACTTACGCCATGCATTTCCTTCGCTCGATCGTGGAGCGATTGTACTGATTGCACAACGATGTTACGCAAATTTAGTCCTCGTGCTTTTTGAATTGCTTGCTACACCGCATTTGCCGCCGACTACGATTCATCAAACATTCCGATATCACAACCGCGACTGTATCACGAATTTTCTTGCAAAAGGCCGGGGGGTAGTTCTACTCAGTGCGCACATTGGTAATTGGGAGTGGGCAGCATTAGCTGCGGCGATTGAATTCGGACAACCAGTCCTTGTAGTTGTGAAGCATCAGCGAAATCATGCATTCAATCAGTGGTTGCAAGAGGTGCGCCGTTCCACAGGGAATCACTTAGTATCGATGACACAAGCGGCGCGGCCAATGCTCGATTGGCTCCATCGAGGAGGAATTGTTGCTATACTTGGTGATCAGGCGGCAGATCCCCAAAGTGATCCTTTCGTTCCACTATTTGGACGGGAAGCTTCCACGTACAAAGCCCCAGCTATCTTAGCTCGTCGTACCGGTGCAGCGCTTGTGTTTGCATATGGTCTCCGTGCTGCTGATGGGATATATGACGTCCATTTTGAACACATTCCGGAAGCAAATGATTCGACGATCTTGATCGAATCGGTTGTCGCTCGTATGAATGCCTTGCTCGAACGTGCTGTAGAACGTGCACCAGAGCAGTGGGTGTGGCAACATAATCGCTGGAAATATCAACCATCGGACCAAACCACATGAAACTTTCACTCGACGGTCGAACAGCACTCGTAGGTGGTGCTACTAACGGGATCGGGTGGGCAATTGCATCAGCTCTTGCACAGGCAGGCGCGCGGGTCATCTTAGTCGCACGATCTGCAGAACGACTTGCACAACGATTGTCTGAATTGAATAAAATGACATCAGAAGTACATGACGCCATTATGGCAAACTATGATAACCCTAACTCAGTAACCACCATAGCTGAACACCTCGATGCAAAAGGGCTTGATCCAGACATCATCATCAACAATTCGGGTGGACCAGCGCCAGCTCCGTTGGATCAAGCGACACGGGATGATTTTCACCGAGCACTCGACCGCTTGATCCTGACAACTCATGAATTACTTGGTGTGCTCCTTCCAGAAATGAAGAAAAGGCGGTGGGGAAGAATTGTCAACGTCATCTCGACATCAGTTCGCCAGCCTATTGATGGACTTGGAGTGTCTAACACTATACGTGCTGCAACTGCTGGATGGGCAAAAACACTCTCGAATGAGCTGGCACCCTACGGTATCACCGTTAATTCCATTCTTCCAGGTGCAACACGAACGGAACGGCTCGAGGAAATCATCGTTCGGCGAGCGGTAGCAGAAGGTGTTGACCCAGATGTTATCAGACGGCGTATGCTCACTGAAATCCCAATTGGTCGTTTTGCAGAACCATGGGAAATAGCTGCGCTCACAGTTTTTTTGTGTTCTGACACTGCTTCGTACATCACCGGCGAGTGTATTCGTATTGATGGGGGGCGGTCGCGTTGCCTCTAAAAAGTACAGCGGCACCATCACGGTGCCGCTGTATTAATGAGTAGCGGGGGCAGGACTTGAACCTGCAACCTTCGGGTTATGAGCCCGACGAGCTACCAATTGCTCTACCCCGCGATCGAATACGACACAAAAATACACAATTGAGGTCAATCCCTACAAACAAGCTTCCAGTTGCACATAATTTTGTGCCATCGAATTGCTTGACATTACGAGAACATGCGAATTCTGCTTTCCTGGTTACGAGAATACGTTGAATGGTCTGGCACAAGTGAGCAGCTCGTGGCGCTGTTGATCCATTCTGGGATCGAGGTGGAATCGGTTGAACACTGCGGTATCGATTCTGATAATATTGTCAGTGCTACGATTGTCGGTGTTGAGCCGCACCCGAATGCGGATCGCCTGACAGTTTGTACGGTCAACGATGGCATAGGAAATGTTCGCGTCGTATGTGGTGCACCCAATGTTGCTACGGGGCAGCGTGTTGCGCTTGCTCGTGTTGGTGCACAGCTTCCCAATGGAGCAAGAATCGAACGGCGTGTCATCCGGGGAGTAGAGTCCGAAGGAATGCTTTGCTCCGAGCGGGAATTAGGTCTGGGTGATCGTCATGATGGTATTCTCGTTCTCGAGGACTCGATTCCTCCTGGATACAATCTCCGTAGTGTATTCCCGCCAGACACTGTGTTGGAAGTCAGCGTGACCCCCAACAGAGCAGATGCTCTGTCACATTTCGGGATCGCACGCATCGTTGCTACTGCAAATACATTGCGTGCTACATTACCTGAGGTTATTCTTAGCGAGGCAGATGGACCACGTTTTGAAGTTGACATTGCCGAACCCCAGCTATGTTGGCGGTATCGAGCACGGCTACTTGAAAACGTGCACATTGTGCAATCACCTAAATGGTTGCAAATTCGGCTTCAGCGTGCCGGGCTCCGACCTCGGAATGTCGTCGTTGATGTTACCAACTATGTCATGCTCGAATGTGGTCATCCGCTCCATGCGTTTGACTTCGATAAAATCAAGGGGGGACGGATTATTGTTCGCTGTGCACAGCCACATGAAAAGCACTTCGAAACTCTTGATGGCATCGATCGTCCCCTTGATCCGAGCATGTTGTGTATCTGCGATAGTGCCGGACCAGTTGCAATTGCTGGTATAATTGGCGGCGCAAACTCAGCAATTTCAGATAGTACACAGCGAGTATTGCTCGAGTCTGCCTACTTTTTGCCATCGTCCATCCGACGAACAGCCAAAAAACTTGGGCTGCAAACAGATGCATCTTTCCGCTTCGAACGGGGGGTGGATATCGAGATGCTTAGTTATGCACTCGACCGTGCTGCAGCTCTCATAGCAGAATTGACTGATGCTCGTATCTCTGGCTTTGTTGATCGTTATCCGACGAAAAAACAACAGCCGACGGTGTCCTTTTGCTTCGAGCGAGCTGAACGCTTGTTGGGAGTTCAACTTGACCGGGATGCTATCACTGCTTCGTTGGAAGCTGGTGGATTTGATATCACACAGCATCGGGATGACGGTCTCGTACTCCGTGTTCCTACATATCGCCAGGATATTTCTGAAGAAATTGATATTGTTGAGGAAGTCGCTATTGCGATCGGATACGACAGTATTCCAGTCCCTCATTACATAACAATTCCGCAAGTGTCTGGGACGATTCCATCGGTCTTACGACCGGTATCGTATCAAGACAAAATTCGTCACATTCTCACGGCAATTGGCTTTCATGAGGCATTAAGTTACAACTTGTGCGATCCCGAGAGTGCGATTGATCCTGCAAATGCGATTGAACTCAGCAATCCCCTCGGTAGAGAACGGAGTGTCTTGCGGCAGTGGCTTGTTCCGTCGTTGGTTGAGATGATGTCCCGAAATGCGCGGCATGGGGTCGAGTCAATTCGACTCTTTGACATTGCCAAGGTGTTTTCCGCTGATGCGATGGTTCACAGCGGCATAGCAGAACGTGCGCACCTTGGTTTGGCATGTGCCGGTAAAGCAACACGACAGCATTGGCTCTCAGGCGAACGAGATTTCGATCTCTATGACATCAAGGGTGTCGTCGAACGTATTGTCATGCTGCTTGCGGGCGTGCGTAGTGAGTATGATCTTATCCACAATCTCCATTGGCAAATTACCGACGATGAACGGTTCCGTCGCTGGTTTGAATTACCTCTTTTGAAAGTCATACTACATGGTCGCGTCATTGGGCATGTCGGGAAAGTGCATAGTGAGCTTACAAGTCAAATGGATATTCCTGCTGCTGCATTTATCGGTGAACTCGAACTGGAAGGATTTACGTACAGAGAGCAACTATTCAACAAGTACGTCCCACCGTCGCCATTCCCGACCATCATTCGTGATATTGCACTTATTGTCGATTGTTCGGTTCAAAGTGGTGATATTGTGACCGTCATCGCTGAATCTGCAGGTCAGTGGCTTCTTTCTGTCGAGCCGTTTGATGTTTTTGTTCATCCAAGTTTCGGTGAGCGTCGTAAGAGTATAGCATTCCGCCTAACATTTGGGTCCTCTGAGCGGACATTGACCGACGAAGATGTTGCTGTTTTACTTGACAAAATACTTGCTGCTTTGTCTGAGCGATTCGATGCGCGACTTCGAACATCATAATCCGGGATCATCCTGATGGAACAGATACCAGAAATATTGCACCAAGAGTTGGAACGACTGTGGAAGCAGGTTTACGATGCATCCGCATTGGTCAAAACACTAATCGACCAACTACGAGTATCACGAGAAAACTCGCGAAAGCTCGAGCTCCATATCCACGAACTGGAGCGAAGAGTCCAGCAACAAGATGAATTGATTCATTCGCTCCGCATCGAAGCTGAGCATACCAATGAACTTCAGCGAGCTTTACATCAAGCTGAGTCCGAACTCGATATAGCAACCGGAGCGCTCCGCAAGCTCGAGGAACAAGTTACCCAGCTTCATCAGATCCAAGAGCGCTCCGAGCACGAGCAACAGAACTACCAAAGTATCCGAACCGAATATGAAACATTGCAGCGTCTGTATCAGCAGCTAAACGATGAATATCAGCGCATGCAAGAACAACAGATGCACTCGAGGCTGAGCGAACAAGAGCATCAAAAACTGTTGAATCGTGTAGCTGAACTTGAACACGTCCACTTACGCTCAATCGCTGAACAGGAAGAGCTACTGTACTTGCGTGACAAGGTCGAGACGTTGGAAAGCCAACGACGCCAGCTGCAAGAAGACCTCGACCAACTCAGTACACTGAATGTTACCCTTGCTGAGCGCGAGGAAGAGATTCGCTTGCTTCACGGGCGACTTGAATCGGCTCAAACCGAATTAGAACATACTCTTACACGATTAGAGGAAGCAGAACGGGAGCGACAAATCTTGCTCGATCGGCTTGCACATGCTGAGTCGGCATTGACGTCGGAAATTACCAGTGATACTTTTCTTCACTGGAAAGATGAACTGGAGAAGCAAATCAACCAGTATCAGGCAGAGTACTCTTCGCTGCAAGACCACTATCGTGTCCTCGAGCGTGAGCGCGATGAATTACGAAGACAGGCAGAGCAATTTCAAGGCGAATTAGAACGGTTGCAAGCACAGCATATGGACTTACGTCAACAGTATGAACATGTTGTTGTTTCTGCCTCTAACGCGGAGCAGTTGACCGACGAAGTTGCTCGCCTACGTCGTGAACTTGAGTTGAGTGAGCATGTCGCCGAGCAGAGACAGCGGGAGCTTGTCGAGCTATCGAGCGAAGTGGTGAAGCTGCGCACTCAAGTGCAGGAACTTCAGCAGAATGATGCGGACAGCAAAAATCGTGTAGCTCAAGCTGTTGCGCCGCTCGAAATAAAACTTGAAGCTGCGGAGAGCGAACGGAAGCATTTCCAGGAGCAAATCATCGCATTACGGCAGCGTGTGCACCAACTCGAAGATGAACTTAAATCTGAGCTCGAACGGAACATCGTACTCAAACGACAGATCCGGCAACTCGAAGGGCAACCGAGCTCTGCACAGATGGAACGACTTTTCCAGCGTTTAGAGGAGCTGCATGATACGCTGAGCCAACAAATTAACACTCGATCAAATGATACATTGCCTAGTAAGCAAGACTGGATGGAACTGCTTGACAAAATTGAGCACGTTGTAGCTTGTCGAAAACTTTCTGACTTCGGGGACGACATCCGACATGCCATTCGTCGGTCGCGGCAGATCCTGGAGGCATACTTGAGAAAAGAATACGAACAATAGCATCTGTACAACAAACAAATTTGTTTTCCGTTATGTACAGTACAAGACACCGTAAATTCGAGCGGTGCAACGATGATGATGACTGACGATGACATCGGTGAATGTTACGATCGGTGGGCGTCACTATCGGTTACGATGTGACGACCAAGAGCGGACCCTCCGGGCTGCAGCCGAAGTGGAACGGTTGCTCGAATTGTTGCGAAGTGATTCGACCGATCAATCGACCCCAACGCTGGCTATCCTTGCAGCACTCAATATCGCTGAACGTCACGACGCCCTCGGAGAGCAACATAATAAAATAGTCGAATACCTCACCGAGCAATTGCGTCGGATAAACGCGTACTTGGGCGAGACAATGGAGAAAGCTGTCAAAGCAAGTGCTTAGCAGACTGTCCGATCGGGACCGGTCATCGGCTCTTTGAATTATAATGCTTTTGTGCGAGCCGTACTGCATCATCGTTGCACACGCGTAACGCAGAACCGACTAGTTTGGAAGCAGGGAAATAGGCTCCACACACCAATGGCAGACTACAACGCGGCATCAACACGCGTCCAGTATTCTGGCGGCAGGAGCCAGCGGCGTGTGGGCTATTACCCACTGTGTGCTCGAAGGGTTCTTGCGATACCCGTAAACGCCACCACTATGGCGGACGATGAACGGAGTACGGCTCGTGCTTTTTATTACCGGTATGTCCAACGTTATATGAGGTCGCAATGGAATACATGACTACTCTGATATTGAGCGTCATCGGGTTAATACTCGGCTTTGGTATTGCATTTTTTGCAGGTACTCGTGCAGCTCAAAGCCGTATTGCAGATGCAAAAGAGAAAGCTCAATCTATCATCGAGGAAGCTGAAAAGCAAGCCCGGGCACTCAAAAAAGAACGGCTGCTCGAAGCCAAAGAAGAATTGCAACGTAAACGCCAGGAGCTTGAAAAGGAGCTTGGTGCTAAGCGCAATAAACTCCAGCAGGAAGAAAAACAGCTTGTCAGTCGTGAAGATGCTATTGCAACAAAACTGGAGCTGATCTCTCGAAAGGAAAAACAGATCCAGCAAGCCGATCAAGATCTTCAACGCAAACAACGCACGATTGAACAAAAGCTCAAGGAAGTCGATGCGCTTATCGCGGAACAGAACCAACGGCTCGAACGGATTACGGGTATGTCACAGGAAGATGCCAAGCGGTATCTAATCGAAAACATGGTCAATGAAGCACGGGCCGAAGCTGCGCTATTGATCAAGCAAATTCGCGACGAAGCAAAACTTCAGGCGCAGCGTGAAGCTCAGAAACTTATCATCGAAGCAATCCAGCGTACAGCATCTGATCATTGCGTCGAGACGACGGTGTCGGTTGTCAATCTTGCTAGTGAAGAGCTCAAAGGAAGGATCATCGGCAAAGAAGGTCGAAATATTCGCGCGTTTGAATCAGCGACAGGTGTTGATCTTATCATTGACGATACACCTGAAGCAGTTGCCATTTCTGCCTTCGATCCCTATCGTCGAGAGGTAGCTCGTATTGCACTGGAGCGCTTGCTTGCAGACGGGCGTATTCATCCAGCACGTATTGAAGAAGTTGTCGAAAAAGTTCGCAAGGAGGTTGATGAAGAGATCGTTCGATCGGGTGAACATGCAGTGATGGAGCTCGGCATCCACAACATGCATCCGGAGTTGATTCGACACGTTGGTAAAATGAAGTTCCGCTCCAGCTACGGGCAGAATTTGCTTGCACATTCAGTCGAAGTTGCGTTTTTGTCGGGAATTATGGCGTCGGAGTTAGGACTTGATGTTCAACACGCGAAACGTGCCGGGTTGCTCCATGACATAGGAAAAGTCCTCGATCGTAATACCGACGGTCCCCATGCAATTTTGGGTATGGAATTGGCAAAGCGCTATCGGGAGCATCACATTGTGTGCAATGCGATTGGTGCACACCATGAAGATATCGAGATGGAGTCACCGATTGCAGTATTGATTCAAGCTGCGGATTCCATTAGTGGCGCACGTCCCGGTGCTCGACGCGAATCGCTCGAACAGTACATCAAACGGCTGGAAAAGCTGGAAGAAATAGCAATGAGCTTCGATGGTGTCCAAAAAACGTTCGCCATTCAAGCAGGTCGTGAAGTGCGTGTGATCGTCGAGCCTGATAAGGTTGATGATCTGACAGCGGACCGCTTAGCTAATGATATCGCACGACGCATTGAGCAAGAAATGGAGTATCCTGGTCAAATCAAGGTTGCTGTAATCCGGGAACGCCGTAGCTACGCAGTTGCAAAATAGCCGCACCTTGCACACACGTAGTATTTGTCACCGAACGCGCATGACTGAAGAGCATGCGCGTTCGGTGTTTCAATAAGCGGTGATACGTACTCATTTTACTTGTGTTTCCGGGTTTGATTCAGATTCAAACTCTTCGAGTTTTTTTCGAAGCTCGTTACAAATCTGGGTGTGAATTTGACATATACGACTTTCTGTTAGCCCCAGAATTTCCCCAATTTCTTTGAAGGTGAGCTCTTCGTAGTAGTACAGTGTGATGACCAATCGTTTCCGCTCTGGAAGCATTTCGATATAGTCTCGTACGAACTCAATACGTTCCCGACGCTCGAGCTGAGTGAAAGGATTCTCGCTGTTATGGTCTGGGATCTCTTCGACAACATCGTGTTCGTTGCCTTCGTCGTCATAGTTGACTTCTGAATTTTGAATTGAAAGCGATGCAGTTGCAGCTGCCATCGCGTTGAGATATGTGTGATATTCCTCGTCACTAATTCCTAAGCGTGCTTGAATTTCTTCTGGCAGTGCCTCGCGTCCCAATTCGCTACGGAGACGGTCACACGTTTCTGTTAGCTCGTGCACCTTACGGCGAGCAGTTCGCGATAACCAGTCGAGTTTACGCATCTCGTCCAGAATAATTCCACGTACCCTTGGCACAGCGAACGTTTCGAATTTGATACCACGCTCTGGCTCGAACCGCTCGATTGCATCGTGCAGCCCAAGCAAACCGACGTGCAGGAAATCTTCCTCGT
Source organism: Chlorobiota bacterium (assembly GCA_026416585.1). GTDB lineage: Bacteria > Bacteroidota > Ignavibacteria > Kapaibacteriales > NICIL-2 > NICIL-2. The sequence goes on from JAOAEV010000030.1 coordinate 10,434, forward strand.
CAAGCAGAGCATGGGAGGGTATGTTCATGTTGTAAAGAGTATATCGCACAATCCACAGGTAGTGCAATAGGAGTTGTCGTTTGATCTCTGCTTTTCGAGCTTTCGATGTTCGACGTGAACGTAGCTCTTTCCACAGATCACTAAAGGCAATATCTTGATCTTGTCCAGCAATCGTTGGTTGCAGTTTCGTAGCCATCTATGGTGACCTCACGAATTGTTTGCAGTTTCTTGGCTGTGGTGCAGCTGCTGTTGCTGTGGGTTGTGCTGCATTGTCAATGCAGCAGCCATTCGTTCTTCTTCGGCCAACCGCGCTTTTTCGAGGAATTCTTCTCGACGTATGCGATGTATCATTGTGATACTGACAATCATGATGAGACTACCAGCAACTGCAAATCCGATAAACACCAGTGTTGCCCGAAGCGAAAGGTGAAAGAGGTCGCTTTCGCCAGTTGCTATCGAAAAGAGTACACTAAGAGATGCAGCCAGTGTGCTGATATTGAACACTAATCCGAACGGTAATCGAGCAGCGTTTTTGTGTTCATCATTTTGTGTTGTTTTGTCTCGACGGGTCATATCAACTATTCAGTAATGGTCGCAACAGAATTGCGATGAGTGGGGAATAGGTACTGCATCAGTTGATCAACACTCGGTTCACTGATGTCGTCAGGAAGCTTGGTTCCTGTTGTTACCAAGGACAACGGCACTTGTGCTTCCCAAAACAATGGGAGGATGTGTCCGCATTGTGGCATCTCATCAAGCTTTGTTAGGGCAAATCGAGCATTAGTTCGATGCGCATGCTTTTGCAGCAATTGTTGCACCAGTTCTCGGTCTGCAGTGGCTGGAATTATGTTAAGGAGGATGCCATGGTTACTTGCTACGGTGTCGATAGCAATATTTATTTTCACGGCAGATCGTCCGGACGATGGCGGCAGGTCCAGTAACGTAATACCAGGTCGGTTTTTTGCGCCCGGATAATTCAGCAAATCAGTAGCTACATCGAAATCGAACTTGACAATTGAAGCAAAGGTTCTCAGTTGCTCGGTTGCTGCAATCCGTTCGGTATCGGCAGACACTATTCGAACCATTCGATCAGGGAATGCACGGCGCAGCAGGAGTGCGACTTTCATAAGAGTGGTGGTTTTACCTGAACCACTCGGACCAGCAAATGCAATTAATGGTGGCAGCTGTTCGGCAATGATTCGGTCGAATCTAAGCAGCTCTGAAAAGGTTCGTCGGAGGCGGTGAAAACATTCGTCAAGATTAGGTGCCGGTGTACCACTGGCTATTTGTGAAACGAGATAGCCAGCATGCTGCTCACTAAATCCTGCATCGCGGAGCAAGTGATAGGCACTTCGATATGGATCTGGCAGGACGGCACTGTAGCGGTAGGCAACGGCATGTGTGATCTCTGTAAGCTTTGCAGATAGCTGATGCACCTCTGCATGTAATCTCTCGATCGCTGAGTCGCTGGTCAAAGCGGTATTACTTTCAAGGTAGTACCGCAGTGGGATAGGCTCGGGGCGATCCATCCGTACCGGACGGTGTCGAAATGATGGTGCCCCTGCAGCGTCGGTAATGACGTTCGGCTGAGGAGCTGCCTGACCTGTTGCCATCCCAACCACTGCAGCATACGCCATCCCATCTGGATCAACACCCGATTGCGTAGCGAGTAGTAATGCATCGTCGCCGAGCTCACGTCGCATAGCATCAAGAGCCTGTCGGAGCGTCGGTGCCACGAACTTTTTTGTGCGAGTGGTCACGATATGTGCCTCCATGCAGTGCGTATACATCAGTGTATCCGTAAAAATCATGCCAGCTCATTCCGTTCGCCACTCGACTTCCTATGTAGTGTATATTGCTTGTATGGTGCCTGAGCAACTGATGCACTCTGTACGGTACTGCATCAAGGTCGGAACGAATGCGAATAGGCAAGATGAACGCACCCTCGATAGCGCCGCAATCGGCAACGCAAAGTGGCTCGTTATACATCGTGGCAACTCCGATTGGACATCCTGACGACATCACATTTCGTGCTGTCGCGGTACTTGATCAGGTGAATGTCGTCGTGTGCGAAGAACGAAGTCAAGCGTTACAGCTTCTCACGAGGCACAACATCAAAGCAGAGCTTGTGGAATTGAACGAACACACGGTACATGATGCAACGCTTGAGTGTCTAAAATTGCTTGCCAACGGGAAATCTCTTGCACTCATTAGCGATGCGGGAACACCAGTAATTGCTGATCCTGGTGGTGAGCTAGTCCGTGCTGCGATACGGAAGGGATATGCTGTTCATGTTGTTCCTGGACCGTCAAGTATTCTTGCCGCAGTGGTGTGTTCTGGTATGGCACTCGATCAGTTTCTTTACGTAGGCTTTTTGGACCGAAAAAAAGATAAGCGTGATGAGCAGATACGACGTCTTGCGCTTGAGCCTCGTACCCTTGTGTTACTCGAGGCACCGTATCGCTTGGTCGCGCTGTTGGAGTCCATCTGTCGCTTTATGCCGGATCGCCGCGCGTATATCGGCTGTAATCTAACGATGCCGGATGAGCACCATCATTACGGGACAGTAGCTGAACTCGCCGAGCACTTTTCGGCACATCCGTTCCGTGGCGAATTTGTCGTGGTGATCGAAGGCAATAGTGATATACATCGCTGGTACACTCTACTAAGGTCAACGGTAAATTCTACAAATACCGGTAACCGTTCGATGCACGAACGCGATATGTGGCGTACACCCACAAAACATTCCCACAAACGGGGGAGGCACCGTCATAGCCGTTAGGTGTATCAATTGCAATAACTGCATGGTAGGGGTGCTGCAATGCACATTGATGAGTCGCTCGCTTGTAAATGATCCGGAGAGTCGAGACCTATGCAGCTCGTCGGTCTTTCGAGCGGTAAAGCAATCCTAACGGGATGAGAATTGCGTACCCAACGACGAGCAAAATTGGAGCAACTGTTACGGCAAGTAGATTATTCCATGCGTTTTGGTGCTTTGCTGGATCATCGCTAATTGCCGTGAGCATTGCGAGGTAACCGACGATGATTGTCCCGAGCCCGCATGCCAAGAGAACAACATTTGTGCGACCCAGGGGGAATGTCCAACTAACGCGCATTGACGGTGTTATCTTTTGGGAAGGCATCTGCTACTCGAACTGATATTCAACTAAGCTATTTAATGCAATATACACTCTTTTCGAAAATTCTCGAGCAGAATGAATCATTGTAATTTGCACTGCAAATGACTATGCAGCAGCTAAGAATATGCTGTGGTTCCGCGCGATTGGTGTATTACTTGCGATAAGCAGTTTTCTTTCCTGCAACCGATTATCGCATTCGTCAGACGACTATCGGTACAATGGCCCCCCAGTTATCGGCGATGTAGTTTTTTTTCATCTTTTATCCGATCCTCAGGGGCTCAACCCGTACACTTCGAATGATAATACAGCTTCGACGCTGAACCGGTTGATTTTCGATGCGTTATTAGAGCAAAACCCAAAAACGCTACAGCTTGAGCCAAGCATTGCACGGTCACTGCCGGAGATCTCTAGTGACCACTTACAGTACGTGTTCCGGCTTCGTTCAAATGTATTCTTTTCCGATGGACAGCGACTCACAGCTCGCGACGTTCTGTTTAGTTTCAAAGCGGTCAAAAACCCATTTATCTTGGAAGCGTCGGCGCTGAGAAACTATTTCGATGATGTTGCTGATGTTGTAGCTGTTGATGATACCACAATCGTCATCAATATGACCAAGCCATACTTCCTGGCACAGTATTTTTTAGGCGATTTGCGAATTCTTCCTAAACACGTGCTCGACCCGCAAGGACTCACTGATCGCTACACAATATCAGAGCTCAACAATCCAGAACGTGCAAAACGCAATCCGTCAATCGCTGAATTCGCTCGATGGTTCTCGCGGGCTGAAGTGCGCCGTGAGCCACAGTATGTGATAGGTTCTGGTCCATACGTCTTCCGGGAGTGGAACACGGGTAAACGCCTTGTGTTTGTGCGGAATCCTCGTGCTTGGGACACGCCGTTGTGGTGGCGCAAAGCATATCCGGATGCTATAGTCAGTGTTGTTATCAACGATCGTACAGCAGCCCTGTCAGCACTCAAAACGGAAGAAATTGATTTTCTCGATGCGATACCGCCAGCACTCTACGATGAACAGCTTGACACAGTACAATTGAACTATCTCCGCAAGGGGAAATACGAACAGTCGGTCTATACGTACATTGGATGGAATATGCGTAAGCCAATCTTCCGGGATCGCCGCGTTCGACAGGCGCTATCACATTTAGTCAACCGCGAGCACTGGATTGCAACCGTCATCCGAGGATATGCTCAACCGATCAACGGACCAATTTATCGCAATCGTCCGGAGTACGATACAACATTACCTGGCTATCGGTACAGTCCAGCTCGAGCAATCGAACTTCTTCAAAGCGCAGGGTGGTACGATCGTAATGGCGATGGTATTCTCGACAACATTATCGATGGAAAGCTGGTCAATTTCGAATTTGCACTTAGCTTCAATGCAGGAAATGAAACGCGCGAGAACATTGCCATTCTCTATTCGACGGAATTGCGCAAGTACGGCATCGTGTGTAATGTTCAAAAGCTCGAATGGTCAGTTTTTTTGCGGCAGCTGAGTTCGCAGCAGTTCGACGTGTACATCGGTGCTTGGGTCAATGACAACATCCCGAGCGATCCATATCAATTGTGGCATTCTTCCCAAGCAGACAATCGTGGTTCGAACTACGTTGGTTTCCGAAATCGCCGTGCTGACGAGCTCATCGAAAAAAATCGTGTAGAATTCGACGAGACTAAACGAACTGAATTGATGCGAGAATTCCAGCGTATTGTGCACGACGAAGCTCCGTACACCTTTTTGTGGACACCGGAAATCCTCACCGCATACAATCGGCGGTTGTTCAATGTTCAATTCTACTCGGTGCGTCCGCCGTATGTGATCCCGAATTGGTTTGTACCGCCGGATCTGCATTATCACATCGTGCAATAACACGATGAATCGTCAAAGACTGCGACAGCTCATCAGCGATGGTGAGGGCGTCCGTATCGAATTCAAACGGCGTTTTACCTCGCCCGAGAAAATCGCAAAAGAACTCTGTGCATTCGCTAACACGAAAGGCGGATACTTGCTTTTTGGTATTGATGACGATGGCAGCATCGTTGGTGTCGAAAGTGAGAAAGAGCAAATCGAACTTGTACGACAGGCAGCAGAGTTTTACATTGAGCCTTCCGTCAACGTCACGATCGAAGTCGTGGAGATCGAATGGAAGGACGTTGTCGTGGTCTATGTTGAAGCTAGTGCAGACCGCCCTCATCGTGTGATAGACGAGCGCGGTAATAAGCGACACGTGACGGGAACAGTGTACATCCGCACCCAGGCGGAGTCGGTGCAGGCCAGTCGCGAGATGGTGCGTCTGCTGCGTGAGCAGCGCTCAGATGCACCGCCACTGAGGCTCTACATCGGTGACCGCGAGCGGAGGCTATTTACCTATCTGGAGAAACACCATCGCATTACTGTTGCCGAATTCGCCCGTTTGGTCAACATCTCACGCCGCCGAGCACTGCAATTGTTGATCCGGCTGGTCCGCGCACAAGTCCTTGTTTTGCACAGTGAGACTCCGACAAACTATTTCACCTTAGTCGACAATGGCGACAACATTGAATCTTGAACACGCGCTCCGACAGACGTTCGGACACGACAGCTTCCGTCCTGGTCAGCGGGAAATCATCTCTGCCGTGCTCGACGGACGCGACACACTGGGAGTTCTTCCCACCGGTAGTGGTAAATCGCTGTGTTACCAGTTACCAGCAGTTATCTCTGACGGAGTGACGATTGTAATTTCACCTTTGATAGCGCTGATGCACGATCAAGTGGGCTCTTTATTCAAACGAGGTATTCCTGCGAGTGCCATAACCAGCAGCATTGGGACAGATGAGATTGCGTTTCGCTTGTATGCTGCGCAGAGGGGACAGCTACGGCTGCTATACATCGCTCCGGAGCGTATCGAATCATCAGGATTTATCGAACAATTGCGCCGAATCCGGATTGCCCGTGTTGTTGTCGATGAAGCCCACTGCATTAGTCAATGGGGCCATGACTTCCGTCCAGCATACCTCAGTATCAAAACTATTCGCTCAGCGATCGGCTATGTTCCCATCTGTGCACTAACGGCAACGGCGCCTCCTCAAGTCCAGCGTGATATTATTCAGCAACTCGGATTGCGCGACCCACTCGTTTATGTCGGAAACTTCGACCGTCCCAATCTGACATTCCGTGTCGAATTCTGCCCGCCGGATAGGAGCTACCAGCAAAAAATTGCTCGGGTAGTTACCGCTCTCGAACGAACCACTGGTGCAGCGATCATTTATGTTAGCTCCCGAAAGGCTGCTGAATCCCTTGCAGCTCAAATTGCTCGATTTGGCATTGCTGCACGCTCCTATCATGCAGGGATACAGGATAATACAAGGGAGAGGGTTCACCAATGGTTCTTAGAAGAGCCCATGCCGGTTGTTGTCGCTACAGTTGCTTTCGGGATGGGTATAGACAAGCCGAATGTGCGATATGTTGGGCATTGTGATCTGCCGTTAAGTTTGGAGAACTACTATCAGGAAGCTGGCAGAGCCGGCCGTGACGGACATGCCGCAACCTGCACTCTCTACTACGCGACCGGTGACGAACGCAAGCAACGAATTTTACTTGAACGACAGTATCCTCCTCGAGCTATAGTGGAAAACCTCTACAACCTGATCGCCGAGCGATTGCGTGTCGGAGCTGGTATGTACAGCGATCGAATTCTCCCCGTGGAAACTGCATCGTTGGCACAGACACTTTCGTGCTCGCAGCAGCAGGTATCGGCAGCGTTGGACTTTCTCGAACGACACGACCTCATTCGTCGCCGTGGTAGTAATGATGCGTTGTGCATCCGTATTGCAACGAGTGCGGAGCGTTGGCATCAGTATTGCACAACAGCTGCTCCGGAGCTGTTAACAGCGTTCGACGTCCTCCTCCGAGTGATTCCACCTGAGGCATATCATGATGATGTTGCGATTTCTCTTGCACAATTGGAACACCATTATGGTGTATCGTCGGATAATCTTTATCGGGCGGTACGCGCTGCAGAGTTAGCACGTTTGCTGCATGTAACATACGCTACTCCGAATGATGGGATACGGCTTTGGGGTCCGCGATATACGCGTGACGAATTGCCGATAGACTGGGCAACAATTCAACAGCGGAAAGACCTTGCTGAACAGAAAGCTGCGACTGTACTTGAATATGTGCGTTCGCATCGCTGCAAGCGTTGGATACTGCTCGGATACTTTGGACAAGACTACACGATGAACTGTGGTAGGTGCTCGTCGTGTACTCGCGATTCGAGCACATCGAGTGCAGTTACAGCCAATACATCATATCTCGATGAACATAGTCGGAAAGTGCTTCTGCAGATCGTTGCATCGTGTGGAGGAAAGGTGCGTGCAGAGTTACTCGTTGCACGTGCAAGTGGAAAAAACATAGAGCCTCCAGCATCTTCGGATAATCGAATAGATAACGCAAGTGGGGTGCTGTCGTTTGTGCCCGAGCGATTGCTCCACGCAATGGTGCAGCAGCTCATTGCGGAGGGTTATCTCCGGCGTACACGGCTGGGCGATGTGGTTGAAATGACCAATCCTGGTTGGAGAACCATTGGCGTTACACCACCCCAGCGATCGAGTAATCGTACACCTGTAACGGAAGAATTGAATGCGTCTGTTCGAATGACTATAGAATTAGCACTGAATGGTGCAACAATGGCGCAAATCGCTGCAGCTCGACAGTTGACGCCTACGACAGTGGTCAGTCACTTGGTCCAGGCAATCGAAGCAGGAGTACAAGTGCCACGAAAGCAATTAATCTCTGAAAGCTTGTATATCGAGACTTACCGTTATGTGCAGCGACATCCCCAGGCGTTATTGCGAGACGTACACGCCTATTTCAAAGGTGCCTATGATCACAGCCTTCTCCGCTTAGCGCTTGCGTTTGCGCGTCGCGAGCTTCGAGCCCGGTAGTTGTGCTTCAATAAATCCATCGGGTAACTGGATGGTCAGAGTGCGAGCTGCATCGTTGGTACCAACAATGAACGCATCGACAAACGGGATCAACAAAACACCACCGCCCGAAGTGACAACTCTCAACATGGGATAGGTGGGAGCGTTTTCGAAACCTGCAATTTCACCGAGTAGGGTACCATTGTAATCTACGGCTTTCCAACCGATTATCGGGTGGGGAACAAGAGAAGTTCCCTGTACAGCCTGTTCAGAAACGGTGAAGATGCCATGCTCACGTAGGCGTTCAGCATCGGCACGTGTGGTGATTTGTGCAAGACGAAGAATAGCGCGCTCATTGTTCAGGTTAACGCTTTCGATAGTGTATGCTACAGCATACGACGGGCTAAGACCAATTAGGACTTCCATCCCATTTACGACGGCGTCGGCGCTATTGAGCTCAACCACAACCGAGCCATCCAGACCATGGGGACGGAGGATTGTTCCGATGTGTTTCGATTGCTTCATTGCTGGAATTGCAGTACTGATGTCAATGGATGTGACGATATTTGTGATGTATAAGTACACAGGGTCTGACGTATGCTGACAATCGTCCGTCGTCATTTGGAAGAATCAATCGCGACAAAACAACAACTACTCGAATGCTGTAGCCACGATATCGCTCGTGTTGGCAATCTCTTGGCAGAGAGCTTGTCGGCGGGTGCAAAACTATTGCTATGTGGGAATGGTGGCTCAGCAGCCGATGCACAGCATTTTGCGGCAGAGTTGGTTGTACGGTATCGCTCGACGGTCGTGCGACCAGCATTGCCAGCAATTGCATTGACGACGGATCCATCACTGATAACGGCTGGAGGCAATGATATTGGCTTCGAAAATGTATTTGCCCGTGCTGTCGAAGCGCTTGGCCGAGATGGTGACGTTCTCATTGGTATCAGCACGAGTGGAAAATCAGAAAACGTTCGCCGAGCAATGGAATACGGGCGCAGCCGTAATATGATATGCATCGGTTTGCTCGGAGGAACTGGTGGGACGATTGCGCCGCTTTGTGATGATATAGTGATTGTACCGAGTACAGTGACAGCGCATATCCAAGAATGCCACATTACAATCATCCATATTTGGTGCAGCATTATCGAAGAGCACTTATTCCCAGCATCTGTCGAGAGATAATCATCCTGTGCCGTAATTTTGTGATGAAAGATTGCCACTTTAGCTCAGTTGGTAGAGCAGCTGACTTGTAATCAGCAGGTCGCCGGTTCGAGTCCGGCAGGTGGCTCGCCTACGATGTCTTTGCTTAGAGAAAGGGGGTGCATTTGCGTAATTCTACGTATTGAGCAGTGTCGTTATCTACTGTAAGTTCGCTGGTGCCAAGCAGTGATACACAGTGTGAGTGCTTCGAAATGCTTGAATTTGATGAATTCCCTGAGTGGTCCAGTTTGCGTCCTGGACTCGATATAGAAGGATTGATTCAACAATATGCAGATGCCTTTGTAGGCGGTACACTTGATTCACTCAGTGGAGAGTTACTTTCGACAGACCAATTCGAATATCTGGTAACGTATTGTCTTGATCGGAGACGATACTCTGATGCTATTGCACTAGCATCAGCGTGGACTATGCTTGCACCGTACAGTTCTGACGCATGGCACAAACTGGGAATTGCACGAATGAGTGTCGGCAAGTGTCGGGAAGCAGTGGAAGCATTACGCTATGCTTTAGTGTGTAATCCCACGGACGTGGACATTATTCTTAACCTTGCCGAGGCATATTCTCGAGCGGGTATTACCTCAGAGGCAGAAAAGTACTTTGACTACGCGCTTTTGCTCGATCCAAGCAGTGAAGAAGCAATGTACCAAAAGGCTGTTTTTTTACAGCAGCGGGATTGTTATCGCGATGCTATCGAAATTTATGAGCGCTTGGTAGATTCGCCCAGTTTTGCAAAAGATGTATTGTTCCAACTTGGTTATTGCTATGACTGCTGTCAACGTTACGAGGACGCAGTCCTTGCATATGATCGGTATCTTGAGCTCGAACCCTTCAGCGCCGACGTGTGGTACAATCGTGGTGTCGTATTGGCGCGTTTATCACGCTACACCGATGCTCTGACGAGCTACGATTTTGCATTGGCTGTCGAACCTCAACACGTCGGTGCTCTTTTCAACAAGGGTAATCTGCTGTCATTAGTTGGCAAGCTCGATGCGGCAATCGAATGTTACCAGGAAGCACTACAATACAACCGCACTGATGCTGCGATTTGGTATAATCTCGGAAGTGTCCTCGGCGAATTGGGACGGTATGACGAAGCAATTGCAGCATTTACAGAGGCGATTTTGATCAATCCTCGATACTTCGAAGCGTATGTTGGACGAGGGGTCTGCTACGATGCACTCGACAAGTGGATGGAAGCATTGGCTGAATACGATGCAGCACTCAGTATCCAGAGAGCATATCCAGATCTGTGGTATGCACGGGCAGATGTATTGATGCAAATGAAGCTCTATGATGATGCAGTGGAGTCGTATCGAACAGCTATCGAGCTCGATTCGAAGCAAGCGTGCTACTGGTATGACTATGCTGTGGCTCTGATACACCTTCATCGGTTTAGTGATGCTGCCAATGCACTTCGGCAAGCATCAGAGGTAGCGCCCCTGTGGGCGGATTTGTATTATGCCTTAGCGAAAGTCTACCTGCTACTGAGCGACGTTGCTGCTGCACAACAGGCTCTCCAGCGCGGCCTCGAGCTCGATCCTGCGCGGCGTGCGGAGTTCGAAGCTAAGCTACTGGCAATTTTGCCCGAACACATCGTACAATCTCTGAATCGTTGAATGAACGACCGACAATGTGGAAGGGGGATTTTCGTACTTACCGTAAGTTTGGAACAAGTCCAAATATGCACTTTATTATGACTCGTTTGGATCAACTTCCGAGTGGCATCGCCGCGCGTATCGTAGAGGTACATGGTACGGCAGAATTTGTTGAGCGCATGAGCGAACTTGGGTTGATCCCCGGTACGGTAGTTGAAGTCGTTCGGCGTTCGCCACTGGGTGGTGCAGTGCAAATTCGGTATCGTTCGACAACGCTGGCGTTACGGCTTTCAGACAATCATTCAATCATCGTCGAGACGGTGCGACACCGAAACCAGACGACAACTGTACAAGCAGAACCACAAATAGCAGTGCTCTAAGCCCCATCTGATAATGCATTCCCCCTCTGTATCAGCATACATCGGGCTGATCGGTGTACCAAATTCCGGCAAAACAACGCTGTTCAATGCTCTAACTGGTCACCGTCGGAAGGTTGCGAACTACCCAGGCGTGACAGTTGAGCCGTCACGGGGTTTGGTTTCCGAGCGTGGTTTAACGGTTGCACTTATTGATTTACCGGGTATCTACAGTCTTGCGCCCAAATCCGCAGATGAAGAGTTAGCTGTCCAAGCGCTTCATGGGAGGTTTTTGCGCATTCCCCCACTTGATGCAATCCTGTTGGTCCTTGATGCTACAAACCTTGAAAAGGGTCTGTTTCTATTCTCGCAACTGGCGATGCTCGGTAAACCCATGCTCATCGCGCTGACAATGATTGATGAAATCAAACGACGGGGGTCGGTGCTTGACGACATTGAACTTGAAGCTGCTGTTGGAGTGAAAGTGGTGCCGATAGTTGGTACCAAAGGTATCGGTATTGAAGAATTGCGGAGGGAACTATTCAATGTTAGTCAGTGGCATACTCCGCGAGCAAGTACATCAGTGACATCGGCTGAACGCGTTGAATGGGCACGGCGAGTTGCCAATAATGTTCTTCGGAAGGATGTAGCCGATATCCGCACTGAACGTATCGATCGAGTGCTACTTCATCCGATATGGGGTTTTGTTGTTTTTGGCATAGTTATGGCGCTAATTTTTCAGTCCATTTTTACATGGGCACAACCCCTGATGGATTGGATTGATGGTACAATCAATCAGATCCGACAGTGGATGCTGGGTGATGCTATCGTTCCGCCTCTGTGGCTGGATTTTCTCGCAAATGGTCTGGTTGCAGGCGTGGGAAGTGTTCTTGTGTTTGCGCCGCAGATTTTTATTCTTATGGCACTCGTTACAGCACTCGAGGATACAGGATATTTGGCGCGCGCGACCTTCCTGGTCGATCGCATCCTCGGGATTTTTGGTTTGCAAGGTCGTTCCTTCATTCCATTACTTAGCTCGTATGCGTGTGCGATCCCAGGTATTCTTTCAGCGCGAATTATCCCATCACGTGCTGAGCGAATGGCAACGATTTTGGTCGCGCCACTGATGACATGTTCGGCACGGCTACCGGTATACACGTTGTTGATTGCTGCATTCATTCCTGCCGTATTTGTCGGAGGTGTCGTCTCTCTTCAAGCGCTCGTATTAGCTGGGCTGTACATAGCAGCAGCTCTCGTTGGATTGATCGTGGCATGGGTGCTACGTAAAACGGTGTTTGCTGCCGATCGAACTCCATTTTTCATCGAGTTTCCTCCGTACCGGCTACCACATTGGAAAAACGTTTTCGTTCGTGCCGCGATGCGGATGCAAGATTTCTTTCAGACAGCCGGTACAGTGATTGTCTCTTTTTCGATTGTACTGTGGGTGTTATCGAGCTTCCCGCGCATCGAGTTGCACCAGGGAATGACTGCAGAACAGTATCGCCAGGCGCAGTTAGAGCAGTCCTATGCAGCGCGATTAGGACGCATGATTACGCCAGTATTTGCACCAATGCATTTTGATTGGGAAATCACGCTTGGTATCATCGGCTCATTTGCAGCTCGCGAAGTGTTCGTATCTGTCATGGGACAACTCTATGCAGTCTCGAGCGATGATCCGACAAGTCTCAATCTACGTGCAGCACTCCAGCAACGGCTCGAGATGCCGCAAGCGTTTGCGGTATTGGCATTCTACATGTTTGCTCTTCAGTGCATGTCCACAATTGCTGTCATTCAGCGTGAAACGGGGTCGTGGAAATGGGCAGTAGTATCGTTTGTGTATATGTTTATACTCGCATATACAGCAGCTGCGGTGGTTTACAATATTGCGTATCTCTGTGTGTCCTAATTCACGTTGGATATATCCTTCAGACATACCATGAATGAGCACGTTGTCACGGATAAATTCATTGTTATCGGTGATCGGTTATTGATCAAGCCGCTGCGCAGCGATACACAGACACCAGGAGGTCTGTATCTACCACCGACTGTGCAAGAAAATCAGAAAACCCAAAGCGGATATGTTATCAAAACTGGACCGGGATATCCCCTGCCACTCCCGTCTGATGCAGATGAACCGTGGAAGGAGCCAAGCGAACAAGTGCGATACATCCCGCTACAAGCTCAAGCTGGAGACTTAGCCATTTACTTGCAGCGTGAGGCAATCGAAATCGAGTACGAAAGTGAGCGATACGTTATCGTGCCGCAGTCGGCTGTCTTGCTCCTCATTCGCGAAGAGTTTTAGAGTCGTCTGCTCAACCAGCAGTAGGCAACAATCCAAACTGTTCCATGAGACTCAGCACACGTTCTTTGCTCGATTGAGGCATTGGCAGAAGCGGCAATCGGTACCTCTCTTCGATCATCCCCATGCACGCAAGGATAAACTTGACCGGCAAGGGATTTGATTCGATGAAATTGATTTGCATCAATGGCAACAGATAAAGCAAAATTGTTCGAGCCTTTTCGTAATTGCCATTCAAGGCAGCACGAACACCTTCGCCGAATTGGCGGGGCATGTAGTTCGAAATCACAGAAATAACCCCCTGAGCACCACACGCAATGGCGGGAAGTGTCAGGGCATCATCTCCACTGTACAAGTGGAAATGCGTCGGTGCATCTCGAACAATTTCTTGTATTTGTTCGAGATTCCCTGAAGCCTCTTTTGTGCCGATAATCCGCTCCGATAACACCGCGACCTCCAGTTGAGTCTGCGGCAACATGTTGATACCCGTTCTGCCTGGTACGTTGTAAAGGATAATCCGTGCATCGGTGCTCCGAATCAATTCTCGGTAATGTTCGACAAGCCCCCGTTGCGTTGGCTTATTGTAGTAGGGGGTCACGACGAGCACCGCATCAGCACCTGCGTCCGTTGCACGGTTAGTTAACTCGATAGTCGTACGTGTGTCATTGGTACCTGTGCCTGCAATAACTGGAACACGCTTGTTGGTAATTGCTATCGTACGTTCGATGACTTCGAGACGTTCGGATGTGCTGAGAGTCGGTGATTCACCTGTCGAACCACATGGCACCAGACTTTCGATACCGTGTGCAATTTGAAATTCGATAAGTCGCTCTAATGCCGGAAAGTCAATACTACCATCCGTCCTGAAGGGCGTAACGAGTGCTGTTGCTGTGCCGCGAAAGAGCATGGCTGAATTGACCAATAGTGTAACTGCTTAGCGGTTACGATTGCGTAACTGAATACGCAACTTATGCAGACGTTCTATCTGCTGCAGAATCTCGACATTTTCAGGCTCATGTTCCAGTTGGGAGCGCAGATCTGCGATGCGCTGTTCTAAACGGCGATCTTCGAGCTTTTCCAGTGCATCATCAAGAAGGCGGCGATAGAACGTTTCATGATGATCGTCGGTGTCGTCGAGCCACTTGTCACTGGGCATTTGATGGGTGAATACAAGCCATTCAGCAAGTTCGCGCAGTTCATCATCAAGCTCGAGCCTCGGTAGATCTGCACCGATTGGACGATCGCCCGTAATTATTGTACGGTGTTGGCTGATAACTTCAATAAGCCGGCGTGCATTCTCTGTTAGGAGCGATGCTGGATCGAATAGGTATTCATCGAATAAAATGTCGCACGCTGTGCGGGAGTATAGGATAACCTGCAGTAGTGTAGCCTCCTCAGGAAAAATTGGCAGCGCGGGACGCGGAATTGACCCACCCACAACGGGTGGCTGTTTTACTTGTGCTGGTACCGGATCGCGACGAGGAGCTGTTCCAGCTCCTGCGGAGAGCATCCACTCAAGCAGTGAGGATCGAATACCAACCCGATCTGAGAGCTCTCGCAGTAATAACTCACGATAGAGAGGGTCCGGTATCGGTACAAGATGCTGCAGTAGCTGGCGAATTTGTGTCTTTGCCACGTGCGGGTTCGACCAGTCTTGTTGGTTTTTGCTCCATGTAAGCAAAAACTCGACGGGAGAAAGTTGCTTGTTCAGGAGTTGACGCAGTGCGTCAGCACCACGCGTGTGAACAATGCTATCTGGGTCTTGACCTTCCGGTAACATCACGACATCTGGTGCAAATCCCTTACTGAGAGCAAGAATGACAGCACGCTGTGCAGCATTCATGCCTGCAGGGTCCCCGTCGAACACGAGAATTACTCGATCGCAATATCGGCGCAGTGCCTCTAAGTGCCGTTCGGTCAGTGCCGCGCCACATGGAGCAACCGCATTTTCTATACCGGCGAAATGGAGTGCGATCGTATCGAGGTACCCTTCAGCAATGACTGTACTTCTATGACGAGTTATTGCATGTTTGGCAAAATTCAGTCCGTAGAGCACAGCGCTTTTGTCGTATAGCAGCGTTTGCGGAGAATTGATGTATTTGGGCTCATTCGGATCGTCACTCAGTCTCCGTCCTCCAAAAGCAATGATTTCTCCCGAGGAATTCCAGATTGGGAACATTAGTCGATGGCGGAAGCGGTCGAAAAATCGTCCATCATCACGAATAATGATCAGCCCGGCACGCTCAATCGTTTCGAGTGATATGCCGCGTTCGCGCAGATAGTCTCCTACCGCTGTCCACTGTTGCGGTGCGTAACCGATCTGAAAACGCTCGACCATTGAAGTCTCAATTCCACGTTTACGGATAAACGATTGTGCGGTTTTGCTCTGTTGGAGCTGATTGCGATAGAACGCTGTTGCATTGCTGAGAATTTCCACCAGTTGGCGATGTTCATTGAATGCAGCAGAATTCCCCGACTCGTCGTTAGGCAGAGGAATGCCCACGCGTTCGGCAACTGTACGCACTGCTTCGATGAAGGTCATCCCGACATATTCCCTGAGAAAGGTGAAGACATCGCCGCTACGACCGCAACCAAAACACTTGTAAATGCCGAGCTCTCGATTGACATTGAACGACGGCGTTTTCTCTGAGTGAAATGGGCATAGCCCAACGTGGTTTTTCCCTCGTTGGCGCAGCAAGACATACTGCCCGATGATTTCGGCGATATCGGCACGGTCACGGACTTCGGCTATCAGATGTTCGGGGATCGCCACAGATTACGTTGAACGATGTGCAATGCAAAAATCAGTTTTTGTCACACCATCAGTAGCGACTCTCAATGCAAGTTCCGCGACCGTGCATCCAGTTACTGGATGGATCCAGTTGGGAACAATCTCACTGGCGGGAAGAAGTACAAATGCACGCTCAGTAGCGCCGGGATGAGGAATTATCAGTGTCTCCGTTGCGATGATGTGGGTACCGTAAAGCACGATGTCAATATCAATTTCGCGTTCATGCCATCGAGGACGGAGCTGGCGACCAAGGTGCATTTCTACGTCTTTAAGTCGTCGTTGTAGCTCAAAAGGATCGAGTTGTGTCGCTCCAGCGATGCAACAGTTGAGAAACATTGGCTGCTGATGATACCCAACCGGTACTGTTTCATAAACGGACGAGCACGCAGCATCACTGATGATACCTTCTGTATCAAGAAGTGTAGCGGCTGCACACAAATATCCCAGGCGGTTGCCAAGATTACTTCCCAACGCAAGAAGAACCTTTTCGCTTATGGTTGGCGACGTGCGTGCCATTCGACCTCGACGTAGTCCACAATTGCTTCAACAGGGATTGTGCGTTTCCGTACTCGAACAATGACTGACTCAACTGTAGGATAGCGAGCCAATAGTGTATCTGCCAGATCAGCTGCGAGAGATTCAATCAAATGACGACGCTTACTACTTGCCATTTCTGCTATCGTCGAAATCACTGCAGTGTAATCAAGCGCTATGTTCAAATCATCCTGTGTGGCGGCGTGGTGTGCGTCGTACTGAATCTCGACGTCGATTTCGTACCGTCCGCCTAACTGCTGTTCTTCCGATAGCACACCGTGATACGAGTACAGGTGTACGTTCTTGATTGTCAATTTTGCAAGATGATGCGTCATCATACTACGGTGTCCTGAGATGGTGACTCGGTCCGTCTATCGAGCAACGCGTATAGACAAGTAACATCGCGACATTCAAGCGCATGGGTGAGTAATTGCTGTGCGTGATCACATTGCGTCGAAGCAATCCGTGCTTTGAGCGGCTGGACATAACTTGGCGCAACGCTAAATGTGCGGATGCCTAATCCTATCAATAGCGGAGTGGCAGCCAAAAACGTTGCCATGTCGCCACACAGTTCGAGTGGTAAATGATGCACATAAGCGACCTGGCTGACATGGTAAACTAACCGCAGAACAGCAGGATGAAGCTGATCGAAGATATGTGCTACTTGATCGCTCGTACGATCGGCAGCGAGAGTATATTGTGTCAAGTCATTAGAGCCAATACTGAAAAAGCTCACGTGTTCTGCGAAGTATTCTGCCAATAGTGCTGCCGATGGTGTTTCGATCATCAT